>CAZCMR010000039.1:7011-14726 GCA_964499805.1 uncultured Sulfurimonas sp. | reverse complement strand
AATGAAGCGATCATAAGTAAAATAAAAAGTATCTTTTTCATGGTGTGTCCTTTTTATCTATTATACAACTATTGAATGTAAAACGCAAAGCGATATATGCCTTATAATTGTATCAATACAATAAAATAGGGCGTTCTATGGCTAAGAAGAAAAGAAAAAACAAATACACTGCAGATGGGTTTGTAAATATCCAAAAAGGTCTATCAACTGCAAAGGACCATCAAGGAAAGACTCACTATCATCGTTCTAAATATTTCAATTACAATGAATTAAGCACGCTATACTCTACAAACTGGCTTGCTGCAAATGTCGTTGATGTTCCAGTAGAAGACTCTTTGCGAAATTGGCGTGAGATAACAAGTAGCAACACTGAAAAAATAATGCAAGAAGAGAAACGCCTAGGACTCCAAAAAGCGATAGAAAAAGCGGAGAAGTGGGCTTTAGTTTTCGGCGGTGCTGCAATTGTTATTATCTCAGACGATGGAGAACTTCACGAGCCTTTTAACATCAATGCAATGAGCAGAAATGGATTAAAAAGACTTGTTGTACTTGATAGATATAACTTGATCGCTCAACAACCAAATATGGACATTCTCGCAGAGAACTACGGAGAGCCAGAGTTCTATCAAGTTGCCATAGGTGGTCAGACAGTACACCACAGTCGTGTAATTCGCTTTGATGGGATTGAACCTACAATCGAAGAGAAAAAGCGAAATAATTATTGGGGAAACTCAATTTATGAAAAACTTTATGACGCAATAAGTAACTCTCAAACCTCTACGCAGTTAATTAATGGGCTGCTTTATGAGAGCAATATTGATGTTTATAAGATCAAAGGTCTAAACAGTCTTGTAGCGCAAGGGCAAGATGAGTTAGTAGTTAAGCGTATTCAGATGGCGCACGAGTTGAAAAGCACTGTAAACGGAATAGTTTTAGATAGCGAAGATGATTTCGTAAAAAAAGGTAACACTTTTGCAGGATTGGCAGAGATTGATGATAAGTTTTTGCAAAAGGTATCCGGCGCGAGTGGTGTTCCTGTTACCAAATTGCTCGGTATCTCTCCAGGAGGTCTTAATGCAACGGGCGAGAGCGACATTCGTAATTATTATGACAAACTATCATCTATTCAAGAAAGCAAATACACTCCAAAACTAAAAAAACTCGACGAAATTATCACAGCTTCTCTTTTTGGCAGCACACAAGAAGTTGAGTTTAAGTGGAATACACTGTGGCAGATGAATGACAAAGATAAGGCAGCAGTAGAGCTATCTAACGCTCAAAGAGATGTCGCATATGTAAATGCAGGAATACTCACAGATGATGAGATAAGACCAGGACTGCGTGAGCTATACATTTTGGAAGATGATGAAAAAGAGATCTAAACAAAAGACTATGCTGCCTCAAAAGGCAAGCAGGACAATAGAAAAAAAATATAAGAAACTCATAGCATCGCTTGCAAGAGATATGAAAAAAGATGTGCGTGAGCAGCTTATACCTGTATTGGAGTGTGATAAAAATATTTATCAGGACGCATACGAAGAAAGCACAAGCGATGCAATAAAATACATCATCGCTGCGCTCGTTGTTAAATACTCAGATATTGTAAAGCTTATGAATTATGAGGTTGAGAAGATAGTAAAAAAGCTTGATAGTGTTCAAAAAAGCAAGTTCTTAGCAAACATCAACAGTGCTATTGGTGTAGATATGAAGCAGGTTTTAGCGAGAGAAAATCTTGATGAAACGGTAAAGGCACTTATACATAAGCAAACATCACTCATCAAATCTATACCGGACGAGTTTTTTAAGCAGATAGAGCATGAAATTTATACCGGTATCACAAATGGAGATAGATATGAGACTATTGCAAAGCGTATCAAAGGTACTAAAGACATAAGCTCTGTGTTTGGAAAACTTGACAACCGTGTAAAGTTTATCGCTCGGAATGAAGTAGAAAATATCAATGCAACACTTGTAAAAAAGAGAAGCGAGAAGATAGGTATTAAAAAATTCAAATGGCAGACAGCCAGAGATGAGAGGGTAAGGGGAAACCCTGCGGGAAAATATCCTGATAGCAAATGTTCTCATTATAAGCTTGATGGAGAGATATTCGAGTGGAAAAAAGGTGCGAAATGCGGAAGCAAGACAATATGGCCAGGTACTGATTTCAATTGTCGATGCGTTGCAATAAATATTATAGAGGGGATAAACGATGAAGAGTAAAGTTATAAACGACAGTGCTTTTAAAGCAGAAAAACACATTGATCCAATGACAGGGTTTTTGACTATAGATGGTGTTGTAGCAAGAACAGGGATTCAAAAGTATTACGGTTTTGAGTTGAGCGATGAACTCGATCCGTTTGAAAAGTACAGCGTGCTAAGACATCCTGACGATGTTTTAAGTGAAGATAGCCTTAGCACTTATGTAAACTCAACGGTAACAGATACGCATCCAAACACTCCAGTATCTATACACAACATAGACAAGTTGCAAAAAGGCTCAGTCAGCAATGTTGAAGTTTTTAAAAAAGATGGTGTTGATTACATTAAGGCGAAGATAACAATCAAAGATAAAGACCTAATTGAAAAAGTAAAAGACGGCGTTGTTGAATTATCGGCAGGCTACACAAACGACATCAAAAAAGAGAGTGGAGAATATAACGGACAAAAGTATGATTTCAGACAGACAAATATAAAGATAAATCATGTAGCAGTAGTCGATAAAGGACGCTGTGGTGGTGAGTGTAAATTGAGTCTTGATAATCGTGTTACCATTTCTAAGTCCAAAAAACAGACGGAGGATACAATGAAAAAACTCATGATTGACGGGCAGGATTACGAAGTACCGGAAATTGTTGCGACAACTTATGACGCAGCGATGAAAGAGAAAGAATCTGCCGACAATGAGGTGGAGTCGATTAAAGCAAAAATTGCAGAATTGCAGAAGAAGCTCAAAGAGGCTGAGGGAAAAGTCGGAGAGACAAAAGAGGAGATGAAAAAGACAACTGATGCACTAAATGCACAGATTGACACTTTGAAAAAATCTCAAATGAGTGCTGACGCTTTAAACAAACTTGTTGCGGATAGAGCTGATACCGTTGCTTTTGCTACATCATTTTTGGGTGACGACGCAGTAGATACAACACTTGATACGCTTGCTATTAAAACAGCAGTTGTTAAGAAGTATATGGGTGACTCTTTTGAGGATGGAAAATCACCTGAGTATATCAATGCTTCATTTGATTTTATCAAGTCTTCAAAAAAGTCTATCAACGATAGCTATTCTGCTGCAGGTCAAACGAATGACAAAGCAGTAACTCGTGATGCTGTTATCGCAGACTATCACAAATCAATTTTAGGGGGTAACTAATGCCGGTACAGACAGATTATGCGCTTTATACAGAGCGTGGTTTTAAAGGGCAGCTAGTCGATGAAGAGCTGCACAATGTGACAACAAAGATCGCTGATGTTGTAATTCCATACGGAACAGCAGTTGTGAGAGGTTCGGCGGACAATGGTGTAAAAATCGTTACTGCAAGTACAGAAGAGTTCGTAGGTATCGCACTTAGAACACTTTCAGGTAGTCCTGAGTCAGATGGTGCTGAACAGTATGAAAAAAAAGAGAGCGCGAATATCCTTGACTTTGGAAAAGTTTATGTGTCTTGTGAAAGCGGATGTGTTCCTGGAGACAAAGTTTATATGCGTTTTGCAGCAGGACCAGGCGGAACAGTAATCGGCGCACTTGGAAACAGTGCTGACAACGATGGAACAAACGACACTGCTGTTCTTATTCCTAATGCTACATGGGAATCTACAGCAACAGTTGGCGCAACAGCAGTTGTGAAATTAAGATAAGGGGTGAACAATGGCAGTTAAACCACAAATGACAATGGATGCAGGTCTTAACTTTCTGATCTCTCAACTTTCTCATGTTGAGCAGAAAGTTTTTGAAAAGAAGTATGAGAATATCAACTACAACAAGGTTATTCCGACTACAAATGAAGCGGGAGAATATGCAGACAGCATTACTTACTTCTACATGGATGGAGCTGCAATGGCTAAGTTTGTTGGAAGTAATTCACTTGATGTTCCTATTGCAGATATTGCGACTAAAAAAGTTACTATTCCGGTAGAGTATGGTGCAGTAGGGTATGAATACTCATTGCGTGAGCTTGAACAAGCAGCAGCACTAAATAAACCATTGCCGGTAATGAAAGCAGGTGTTGCACGCCGTGGTTATGAGCAACTCGTTCAAATTACAGCAATGAAAGGTGATGATAAAAAAGGTCTTCCTGGCTTTTTGAACAATGTAAATGTTCCACTTTCATCTGTTGCAAATGGTTCTGATGGCACTTCTGATTGGGCTTCTAAGTCTGCTGACGAAATTCTAAAAGACATTAATTTGATGTTCTCTACTGTTTTTGAAAGCACTAAGATGGTAGAGCGTCCAGATACGCTTGCACTTCCACCGAAACAATGGTCGTTTATCATGGGTACTCCTCGTTCGGCAAACAGCGATACTACAATCGCACAGTATGTTGTAAACAACTCTCCTTATATTGACTCTATTGATAAAATCATTCCTATCAATGAGCTAACAGGTGCAGGAGTTGGCGGAACTGACAGAGCTATGGCTTACACTAATGACAGTGACAAGGTAGTGCTTCACTTGCCAAAACTTTTAAGTTTCAAAGCTCCTCAAGAGAAAGGGCTTGGTTTTGTTGTTCCTGGTGACTTTACAGTAGGTGGTGTCGAGTTTAGATACCCAATGTCTGCTTTATATGCAGATGGAATTTAAGTAAGGAGTTTTTATGCTAATTAGAAACACGAGTGAAAGAGTTATTCATCTTAACACTAAAGAGGGCAATGTAATGATTGTCCCTGGTGACGCAAAGGATGTTGTAATTGACGAGAAAAACAAGATCATTGCAGCAATGCTAAAAGATGGTCTTATTAAAAAAGAGACTGCTCCAAAAAAAGAGACAGTAGGAAAAGGTAAATAAAAATGACAGCATCGGATATTAAAGCACGATTTCCTGAATTTGCAAATGAAGCAGATGAAAGAATTGATATTTTTTTATCTGATGCTGAAACTTTTGTTGTCGATACGGCATGGGGCAAGCTTTACGATCAAGGTATTGCATACTTAACAGCGCATCTTTTGTCACTTTCAAGCAAGACGGCAAGTGGAGACTCATCACCGAGCGCTGAGATTGCGTCTGAAAGCGTTGATGGCGTATCTGTTAGCTATGCTACATCGCAGGCTGTTGGGAGTGATAGCTATTATGCTTCTACTCAGTACGGCAAGACTTACTTAGCATTACGATCTCAAATCGCGGTAGGGAATGTCAGAAGTGTTTAAAATCATCCATAAAGGCAACTACGGTAAACAGATAAGAAAGCTTCTAAAAAATATGGAAGTTGTCGCAGGTCTGCCAAAAGGAAGCGGAAGTTATCCTGACGGAAAGACAGTTATCGAAGTTGGGGCAACGAATGAGTTTGGCACAGAAAATATCCCTGCAAGAAGTTTTATAAGAACTCCTATTCAAAATTCAAAAAAGGACATCTTTAAGTTAGTAGCGATACAATCTAAAAAGATGTACGAACTAAAAAGCACTCCTGATGCTTCATTAGAACTTGTAGGAACGCTTATGGAGAACAAGATGAAAGAAAGTTTTGTAGATAACGACTGGCAGGAAAACGCACAGTCCACTATTAAGCAAAAAGGTTCATCAACTCCACTTATTGACAGCGGTCAGCTTAGACAAGCCATAACGCACGAGGTAAGGAAAAAATGAGTATTGCGCATATTCTAAGTAGATTTTCTCAGGATATTGTCCTAAACTCTTCAACTCAAGGGCACAGGGATGAAAATGGTGATTGGGTTGGTGGAACTCCAATAATCAAAACAATCCAAGCAGTTGTTCAGCCGGTAAACGGTGATGAGCTGCAGACTGTACCAGAGGGAGAGCGGACAAACAAGCTTATAAAATTGCATACGACAGAAGTTCTTAAAACTACAGATGAAGTCAATGCAGTTAGTGCAGATACAGTTATTGTAGATGGAGAGACATTTAGGATAATAACTGTTTCTGATTGGAATAAACTTGGCGGATTTTATAAAGCTATTGCGGTGAGAGAAGATGGATAATATTACACTTATAAACAACTTTAAAGAGTGGGCAAGAACAGCTACAGACTTAGACCAAGGTCATGTAATCAATCTTAAAGATAGAGGACCACGACCAAAGGAACAGTATGTAGGACTCCAAATAATGAATGTTCGCAAAGTAAGCGAATATGAAATGGAGTATCTGCCTGCTCCACTCAATACTGTTAATGTCATACAGAGTGGTTTATACGAGATAATGCTAAGCATTGATGTCTATCGTGGAAACGCAATAGGCACTATGGTTCAACTCATAGCTAGCCTTGATACTGTATGGGCAAATGACTTTTTTAACGAAAAAGAGATAGGCGTGATAAATCAAAGTGCAATACGAGATCTATCTATGCCAATCAAAGGTGTGTACGAGGAGAGAAGACAATGCGACTTCTTTTTCTACTACATTGACAAGACGAGCGAGAATGTTGAAGCTATTGAGAATATTTCCGGTAGCGGTTTTGGCTCTGACTATGAAATTTAAAAGGGGAAAACATGGCACAAGGTGTTAAGAGATTTATTGATGTATCAATCTCTAAAGAGACAGCACTTGTAACTGCTGCAGGTTTTGGTGTTCCTCTTTTGCTTACTGACAATACATCGGTTATTACAACTGCTGTAAGAGCAAAAGAGTATCTTTCACTATCTGCTGTTGAGCTTGACTTTGTTGCAGGTACAGATGAGTACAATGCAGCACGAGCATTTTTTAATCAAGATCCAAACAACAAGACATTTCCGACAAAGCTATGGATTGGGTGTTGGGATAAAGAAAATTCAGAGACAGTTGAAGCTGCACTGGACGCAATTAGAGCGGTAAACGATGATTGGTATGCACTTGGTATCACTGCTTCAATTCGTGGAACAGTTGCAGATATTGAGGCTATGGCGACATACATCGAGCAACTACCTAAAGTTGCCGTTATTGATAATAACGATGCGAACTGCTTAGCATTAGACTCAACCACTGATATTTTGGCTGTATTAAAAGCTAAAGATACAATGGGCTACAAGCGCACTATGATCGTTTATCACGATGATGTTACTAAATATCCTGCATGGTCATTGATGGGTAAATATCTTCCATTACAGCCTGGTAGTTCTCAAATGGCGTATCATAAACTTGCAGATACAAGCGCAGGTGCAGATTACATTCCACCGGCGAACATCACAGAAGTACAAAAAGACAATCTTTTCCAAAAAAATGGAAATACTGTAGTTGCTTCACTTGGTGCTGAGTTTGTTTATCCAGGCGTTATGACAGGTGGCAGAAACCTTGACAGACAGGGTGAGTGGTTCGACATTATTCGTTCTATTGACTTCTTGACTTCAAGAACTACCGAGCAGATGTTAAGCTTACTTCTTGAAAAGGCAAACGAGGGTTCAAAAGTACCGTACACAAATGCCGGTATTACTATGGTTAAAACAAGATTGAGCGATGCGCTAGAAAAGTATGGTGTTGCAACGAATATCCTTGTTGATAAAAGTATTGAGATTTCAGTTCCTAAGCGTTCTGATACATCTGTTGAAGATAGAGACAACAGAATACTTCGTAATG
>CAZCMR010000039.1:0-6911 GCA_964499805.1 uncultured Sulfurimonas sp. | reverse complement strand
AATAGCCCATCTTCGGGCTATTACAAAATCTTCAACGTAAAATCAACCACAAAATAACTGTTACAATTTTCCATAATAAACAAGGATTTATACATGGAAAAAATCGAACTATCTGGAAAAACTTTTGGAGTTGAAAAACTCACAGCTACTCAGGCTTTCAAACTTCAACTTAGAGTAATTAAAATTCTTGGCAGCGGTATCCTTGACGGACTTCAAGGCGTAGATATTAAAAACATAAAAGGGCAAGACTCACAAAAGATTTTTGATGCAATTGGAAAGTTTATTGCGAAGACAGATGATGAGGATGTATTTAACTTTGTAATGGATCTTCTTTCAAAAAATGTTTATCTAATAGGAGATGCAGAGGGTGAAGAGGTAAAAATCAAGCTGAATATCGACGCACACTTAAAAGATGATATTTTTGACATCTATAAACTAGCAATGTTCGTTTTAAAAGTAAATCTGGGAAAGTCTTTAGACTCAATCAAGTCGAGTTTATCACTCCAATAGGTGAGGAAGATAAAAGAGACTTAAACATAGACTTGTTTCTATGGACTCCAGTTATGAAAGGGTTTTGCTCATGGAAAGAGTTGAATGATGGAACTTATGATCTGCATGATGTCTATCTAATGAATGAAGCAATAAGCCTACAAGTAGAAGCCGAATATTTGGCAACAAGGGAAGAGTAAAAGATGGTAGTTGAAGAGTTACTAGCAAAACTTGGGTTTGAATTTGACGACAAAGACCTGCAAAAGTTTGAAAAAGGCATAGGAAATGCCACTAAGATTTTAGCAGGTGCAGCAGCAGCGGCAACAGCCTATGCCGGTGCAATGTTCAAACTGACTGAGAATGTTGCAGAGAATAACGACAAGATAGGCAAGCAGGCTCAAATGCTAGGGATTAGCACAGAAGAGTTGCAATCTTTAACTTATGCAGCCGAAATCGGTGGAGCTTCCGCAGGTGAGATGGCATCATCTCTTGAAAATTTGTCTAAAACAGCATCTCAGGCAGCTCGCGGGATAGGTGGAGGTGTTGAGACATTTGCAATGCTTGGCATTAGCGTAACAGACGCAAACGGACGCATTAAAGACTCATCTACACTTATGATGGAACTAAGCGACAGAATATCACGCATGAAAGACACTAGTCAGAAGATAGAGTTTTTGAACAACCTTGGCGTTTCATCAAATCTTCTCTTGACACTAAATCAAGGAATGGCAGAGCTTAATCGACAAAAAAGAGAGGCGAAAGAGCTTGGATATTTTTTAACACAAAAAGATGTGCAAAATGCAGCTGATTTTAATGATAGCCTACTTCGAGTAGGAAAAGTCGTTGATGGACTAAACAACATGATAACAGCAAAAGCAATGCCTGCAATTACTGAGATGATGGAGTCTTTCACTCAATGGTACAAAAACAATAAAAAGCTTATAGAGCAGAATGTAACTGAGTTTGTTGATAAGCTATCATCTGCTCTTCGTGCTACATGGAGAATAGCAAAGAGGGTATGGAGCGTTGTAAATTCACTTGCTAAGGCTATGGGTGGCTGGAAGATAGTTATACTTTCACTTGGGGCTGCTTTTATGGCACTCAATGCAAGGGCATTAATGATACCGCTATTAGTTGCAGCGATAGGTGTAGCGCTTTTTCTTTTGGTAGAAGACCTGCAAAAATACTATGACAAGCAGGACAGTTGGTTTGGCGATATGGCTAAGAAACACAAATGGGTAGCAATTTCACTTGAGGCATTAAGACAAGTTTTGAGTGAAATATCAGGGGCTATAGAGTCAGTTTTAACACAAGATGAGAAATTTGATAAGTTTATAACTTATATAAAATCTATTGGTAAGCATATTATAGACTTTATGATAACTCCGCTAAATCAAGTTCTAGGGCTCGTTGATAAAATAGCAGGAACAGACTTTACAATAAAAAACCCACTCGCAGACACTTATGACGCAGTAGGTGAAGACTTTAAAAGTATGTTCGAGTCAATAAAAGACTACATTATTCCAAACGATAACGGAGGATTTGCAACACCGAACAGCTATATAACAACACCGGCACAAGCTGCTGCAATCTCAACAAGGAACAGCATGGCATCAAGTGCAACTTTTGAGGCAAATATCACTGTAAATTCAAATGGTGGAGACGGTAAGCAAATAGCGCAAAACATAAAAGGTCAAATGGATAGCTGGTTTAGAGACTTAAATAAAAAGACGCTTAACAACTTAAAAACAGGAGTTGAGAGATGAGTCTAGCATCGCTATTTTTCCCTACAAAGTCAGGGATAGGGCAGATAACTTTTGATGCACTTGTTAGCGAGAGCGTGCAGACAGATGCAGATATAACGACCAATCCAGTAGAGAGCGGTGCAGATGTTGCAGACAACATAGTTATTCAGCCCTTATCATTCAATGTGGAGGGGATAATATCAGATACTCCAGTGAACTTTTTAGGAACTTTTATTGAGGGTGTTGAGTCGATTATTACAGGAGAACAAACAGAGCGTCCATCCGTTAAGGCGTGGGATGCTTTGTTGAAACTTCAAGCAGACAAAAAACCTTTTACCTATGTAAACAATTTAAAAAAGTATGAGAATATAGCTATAAAATCGCTCTCATACGCACAAGATAAAGAGAGCTTTAATATCCTGCATTTCACAGCAACTCTTCAAGAGGTGATAACAGTTGCTAGCAAAAATGCAAAAATAGAGCAGTTTAAAGATAAAAGCACTGCCGATATGGCAATGCTGACAATCAATAGAGGTATAGTATGATAACTTTCAGCAGTGATCCATCTCAAAAATTAAGCAAGATAATAAATGGAGATGTTATTGATTTTGAGCTAAATTACAACACGACAGCAGATGCCTGGATACTTGATATTATTGCTCAAAAGAGAACAGTTTTAGGAGTCAGACTTGTTGGGAAAATAGATATTTTAAGTCAGCACAACATCGGTTTTGGTCTCATATCAAAGCAAAACGATCCGAAGAGAAATGATATTGAGAATTTCATCTTAGAGGTTGTCTGATGTATTTTGGAAGAAAATATAAACTTTCCATTGGAAGCAAGGAGATAACAGAGCTTCGCATAAACTTCTCAATTGAAAAATCTTTGGTAGGCTATCCGAACATCGGAGAGATAAAGATTTACAACTTGTCAAAGAGCAGTATGAGCGCGATAAAAAGAGGTGACAAGGTAAAACTAGAAGCAGGTTACGATGGAAATGTAAAGACTATTTTTAAAGGTGAGATCGTAAATGTTAAAAATATCTACACAAAGCCGGACTGGATAACAGAGATTTACGCCGGGGACTCATACTCTGCAATAATGAACTCAACTATAAATAAGACACTTTCACCTGGTGCAACAACAGAGGACATCGTGAACGAGCTAGCTAACGAGATGGGCGGAGTGGCAAAAGGTCTTCTTAACGGAATAAAAGATTGTTACAACAAAAAGAGAAGTATCTTGAAGTCTATCATATTGTCCGGTAGTATAAAAGAGTGGTTTGACAAAATATCAAAGAGCTGCGGATTTGACTATGCAGTGGAAGATGATGTACTCAATACCGTTGCAAAAAATGGAGTTCTCAATAAAGCAAACCCTTATGAAATATCACAAGAGACAGGGATGGTCGGAATACCTGAACAAACAGAAATAGGTATGGATGTAGCAACACTTTTAAATGGCGAATATAAGCTAGGGTATGGGTTTAGAGTTAAAAGTATTTCAAACTCAATAAATGTAGGAAACTTGACATTCAGAGTTGTAAAAAAGCCAGACAGTAACACAATCTACAGAATAAACAACATTAAGCACACTGGTGACAGCAGAGACGGAGAGTGGCGAACTTCTTTAGTAGGGCAGAGAATTGGAAACTAATTACACATTTGAAGAGATACTAAATACTGCGATAAAAGAGCAGCAAAAAGATATACACACTGCTTTGCCGGCAAGAGTATTGAAGTTTGACGCTGCAAAACAGACTGTAGATGTGCAGATAACGATAAAAAGAAGATTTACGGACAAAGGTGATGTTTTTTATCCTCCTCTGCTTGAAGTTCCATTACAAGAGCTGCGGGCAGGTGGATTTGCAATAACTATGCCTGTGTCGGTTGGAGATACAGGTCTTCTTGTATTTATTGAGAGAAGTATTGATGAGTGGCAGGTAAATGGGGCAGAACAAGTGCCAGAAGATGTAAGAATGCACTCCGTCAGTGATGCAGTATTTTTCCCTACGCTTCACACAGATAGAAATCCTATTAAAAATCACTCAAAAAATTTGGAGATACGAACAGAGTCAGCAAATGGGAAAATCTCCATCACACCATCGGGTAAAATTGAGATAGAAAAAGATGGAGACAAGGTACTAAAAACCGTAAGCGATACGCTAGGTGTTCTAAGCACGACTACAGTTACCATAACAGCAGGTAGTAGCGCAGGAACGTATGCGATAGATACTCAGTCGGACTTTGCATCGCTAAAAGAAGTTATAGACAGGATAAAGATTTGATAGATATTAAGCTAAATAGCGACAACGACATAGATATTTTAAACGGCGTAGTGTCGCTAAACAACGAAAATGATAATGTTTTTCAAGAACTTAATATTCGGCTGCAGTTCTTTAGTGGGGAATGGTTTTTAGACATATTTGCAGGTATTCCGTACATAGAGCAGATACTAGTTAAAAACCCAGACATAGAACAGATCAAAGCAATATTTGTAAAAGAGATACTTGATACTGATTTAGTAGATGAAATAGTCTATCTCTATCTTGACTTTGATAGTGAAAACAGAAGCTTGCGAATAGACTTTTCAGTGAGAGCAAATGGAAATACGATAGAAAAAACAGTAGAAATAGGGGTATAAGATGGCATTTGGATTAACATTAAACGGGTTCAAGAAGAAAAGATTAGCAGATATAAAAAGTGAGATAGAATCATCTTTAAGAGATTCGCTTGGAGAAAACATAAGCCTTATACCTCAATCTGTATTAGGGCAGATAGTAGGCATAGTTTCTGAGCGTGAGGCTTTGGAGTGGGAAGCAATGGAACAAATATACTTTTCATTTTACCCACTAATGGCAGCAGGTAGAAATCTTGATGATCTTGTAGCAATAAATGGAATATCAAGGCTTAAAGCCACAAAGTCTTACGGGTATGTTCAGCTTTACGGAACAGACGGAACAGTAGTACCTGCAGGAACGATGCTTAGTGAAACATCATACGGAAATAAGTTTGAGATTGAATATGATACTACTATAAAAGGTGTGACAAATGCGAATGTTCTCAGTGTTAATTATGGTCCAGTGGTTGCGACAGCAGGAACACTTACAAAAATAGAAACACCGGTCGCAGGTCTTGATAGTGTTTCAAACTCAACTGACATAATGCCAGGAACAAATGAAGAGACAGATGAAGAGCTGAGAATCAGGAGAGAAAAAATAATACTGAGAAACTCTCAAAACTTATCTGACTCACTAAAGTCTCAAATATCTCTTATAGACAGCGTTAGAAATGTCACTGTTATTGACAATAAAACAGCAGAGACTGATTCGAACGGAGTACCTGCACACAGTTTTATGGCTATTGTTGATGGTGGGGATGATACAGAAATAGGTAGAGCAGTATGGGATAATACGCCACAAGGCATCACTTCTTTTGGCAGTGTAGTTGTTCAAGTGGAAGACGCATCAAAAACACTTCAAAATGTCTATTTTTCAAGACCTACAGTAGTTGATATTTATATGATTATTACAATCACAACAGACTCAACATATATTATGGGGAGTGAAGTTCAAATAGAAGAAGATGTAGCGGAGTTTGGTAACGATACTTTCAATCTTGGAGATGATGTTATCGTTTCAAGATTTTATACTCCTATCAATAAAACACAAGGAATTGTCGGTATAGATATAAAAATAGGTAAATCGTCATCTCCTACTGCGTCAGACAATATACCAATCAGCGAAACAGAAGTAGCAGTATTTGATACTGCAAATATAAGTGTGGTTGTGCAGTGATGATTGATTATGATGTAAAAAACAGATTAGTAGATCAATTCAAAAGTAAGCATAATTTTGTTTCAATACTTGAAAGTTTTGTTGATAAATCACTCGATGAAACGCTTAGCGATTTGCTCGAAAAAAGGTCAGTAGATACTGCAAACGGGTTTAGTCTTGACATAATAGGAAATATCGTTGGGATTGAAAGACCATTTTTACCTGTAAACCAAGACAATACTTTTGGTTTTGAAGAGGACTCACTTTCAGGAACATTTGGAGATGTGAATGACACTTCAACAGGTTCTTTTTTAAATACGCTAACACCAAAACCAGTAAACAGAGTTGATGATGATATTTACAGACAACTAATAAAAGCAAAGATTTTTATAAATAACTCGACATCGACAGTTGATAGTACAATTACTATTTTAAATTCAATTATTGATGCAGATATAAGATACTTATGCGCTAAAAGCCTTGAGCCAATATATGAAATAAATAGTAATCCGAAACAGTACGAGAGAGACATTATAAAAAGCATATCGACAACGCTTGGTGTTCACGTTGATTATGTGTGCAATAATAAAGACAACAGCTTCGGATTTGCGGAAGACTTTACGGCTGATACTTTCGGAGATGCAAACAATTTAAACATTGGCGGAAACTTACCCTTTTTATTATAGCTATAATTTTTATAAAAAAGGGTAACTTATGGCAGTACAAAAACCTACAAAACTACCTGTATGGGATGCAAACGAAACAAACATCGCTGAACCTCCATCAACAAACCAAAGCGACGGATGGCAGGTCGATTCAAACGGAATCCCACAAAAACCTCCTTTTCAATACCATAATTATATGTGGAATCTACAATATAAGTGGATTGAGTATCTTGATGC
>CAZCMR010000038.1:0-14800 GCA_964499805.1 uncultured Sulfurimonas sp. | reverse complement strand
TTAATCTCATCAATTATATTGCCGACAATCCCGCTCACATGTGCTATATCCATCTTTCCACGAGAGAGCAACTCATCAAATTTTTTATCAAAATCATTATCACTTGATTTTACAAATATCATTTTTTCTGTCCATTTTTTTGTTTGTCAAATTCAGTTTTTACAATGCCTAGAGCCTCTAAAAAATTATCTGCTTTTACAGCACCCATTAAAGGCTGGAACATTGGTTCACCGTCTGATTTTAAAAACCAGATTGTAGGAGTACCGGGTCTCCACAACTCTTGAGGCATTGCATCACCTTCATCACTGTATGCGATAATAGAAACAAAATCACTGTTTAACGCCTTAATTACACGCTTGTCAGCAAAAGTGGTTTTTTCTAAAATAACACAATATTTGCATGTATGTCTTGAAAAGACAAAAAGTACAGGTTTGTGCTCTTTTGTCGCTTTCTCTATTCCACTTTTAAAGTCTTTTGCCCAGTGTATCTCATCTGCCATCACTGTTGTTGCCAGCAACAAACCAAGTATTAAAATTATTTTACGCATGTTTTTTTACCTTTTTTAGTAATTCTTTAGAGCACTCTTTTGCAGATTTGTCCGTTACATCAATAACAATATCTGCGAGTTGCAAATATTCAGGACGTCTCTGCGCATAGAGAGCTTTTGCTTTTTTCAAATCTTTAAGCAATGGACGTTTTTTTAACTTCCTTGCTGCGTTTGGATGCTTTTTGATTCTCTCTATAATCGCATCAAATCCAGAATCCAGTAGGACAATTATACCGATTTTTTTTAAATTTTCCTGCTTGTAAAAGCCCCCGCCCGTAGAAATTAAAGTATTTTTAACACTATTCTCAAGCCATTTGGCAATATGCTTTTCCAATTTTCTAAAATATGCTTCACCCTCTTTTTCAAAAATATTTTTTATTTTTCTATTTTCCATACTCTCAATGAGGTCATCGGTATCAATGGCAATATAGTCTGAATGTTTCACAACTTCCCTTGCTACACTCCCTTTTCCTACACCCATAAATCCGATAAGTACAATATTTTTCATCTTTTTACCTTAAATCAGATTGATTTCTAAATTTTAAACGCATTATATATAAATAAAATTATCTGCTATTTAAACAGCTATTTATTAAGAGTTGATATAATATCTTTTTTAAAAATAACATATACAGGTATATTATGAAACATAAAAAAATTATTTCACTTGGCTTTGCCTCTGTTGCACTCTCTGCAACACTTCTTTTCTCTTCAGAACTTGCTGCTAAAAGTTCTCCACAGGAGAAAGAGACATCCAGACTTGAAGCTTTAAGTAAATTCGCCAATGTTATAAATATTGTACAACAGTATGATGTTGATGAGATTACTATTGAAGAGCTTATCGACAAAGCACTTGATGGAATGATGAAAAACCTTGATGCGCATTCAAATTATCTCACCCAAAAAGATTTTAAACGCCTACAGGTACAAACAGACGGTGAATTTGGCGGTTTGGGTATAACTGTAGGTATGAAAGATGGAGCACTTACCGTTATATCTCCTATAGAAGGCACCCCTGCAGATAAAGCCGGATTAAAAGCAGGCGATATTATTTTAAAAATTGACAACAAATCCACAATAGGCATGAGCATTGATGAAGCAGTATCACTGATGCGTGGTAAAGTCGACACCCCTATTGATCTGATGATTGTCCGTGAAGGAGAGCTAAAACCTCTCTCTATCCATATAGTACGCGGTATCATCAAAATCCAATCTGTCTATTCAAAAATAGTAAATAAAGAGATCCTTTATCTTCGGGTAACGAGTTTTGATAAAAAAGTTGTTGCAGATGTTGCAAAAGAGATTAATAAACGAAAATCTACGACAAAAGGAATTATTCTTGATTTGAGAAACAATCCGGGAGGCTTACTTGACCAGGCTGTTGGACTCGTAGATACTTTTGTAGATGAGGGAACTATCGTTTCCCAAAAAGGAAAACGAAAAGCAGAAAACAAAGTCTACTCTGCACATGCAAGCAATACACTTACAAAAGTTCCTCTAGTGGTGTTGGTCAATGGAGGAAGTGCAAGTGCCAGTGAAATCGTCAGTGGTGCTCTGCAAGACCACAAACGTGCTGTGTTGATAGGAGAAAATACATTTGGTAAGGGAAGTGTACAGGTTGTCCTTCCAGTCACAAAAACAGAAGCGATTAAACTCACAATAGCAAGATACTATCTTCCAAGCGGACGAACGATTCAAGCTGTAGGAGTGAAACCTGACATCATCGTAGCTCCGGGTGAATTAAAAACACACAAAAATGAGTTTTCAATCAAAGAAGCAGATCTTAAAAAACATCTCGAAAAAGAGCTTGAAAAAATTGATGGAAAAAAAGATACCGATAAAGAAGATAAAAAAGATAAAAAAGATATAATTACGCCACAAATGTTAGAAAAAGATATTCAACTCAAAGAAGCAGTTGATATTGTCAAATCACTAATTATAGTAAAAGGATAAAAAGCGTGGAAAAAAGAGAGTTACTGTACGAAGGTAAAGCAAAAAAATTATACCTAACTGATGATGAGAACCTGGTTATATCAGAATTCAAAGATGACTTAACTGCGTTTAATGGTGAGAAGAAATCAAGTGAAGCAGGAAAAGGCGCACTCAACAACAAGATTTCTACAGAACTTTTTAAGTTACTTGAAGAGAAGGGAATTCCAACTCACTTTGTTAAAATGATAGATGACAATCATATGCTACATAAAAAAGTTGATGTTATTATGATTGAAGTTATTGTTCGTAATATCGCTACTGGTTCACTCTCTCGTAACCTTGGCATAGAAGATGGTAAAGTTTTACCTTTTACTCTAGTAGAGTTTGATTATAAAAATGATGAACTGGGCGATCCAAAACTCAATGACCAGCATGCTCTTATCTTGGGTCTTGTAGATTTTCAAGATGAACTAGACAAACTTCGTCGTATGGCAAGACAGGTAAATGACATCTTAAAACCTTATTTTGAAGAGAAAGGTCTTAATCTTGTTGACTTTAAACTTGAATTTGGAAAAGACAAAGACGGAAATATCATTTTAGTAGATGAGATCTCACCTGACAACTGCCGTTTTTGGGATATCAAAAGTGGAGAAAAGATGGATAAAGACAGATTTCGTCAAGGTCTTGGTGGATTAACAGTTGCATATGAGCAAGTATTAGACAGAATTTTAGGAAAATAATTATGATAAAAGCAATAGTAAACGTATATTTAAAAACGGGAGTATTAGACTCTCAAGGTAAAGCAGTACACCATGCACTTGATTCACTTGGATTTGACAGTGTTAAAGATGTTCGTGTTGGGAAACAGATAGTTTTACAACTTGATGAAACAGATAGAGATAAAGCTATGAGCGATGTAACAAAAATGTGTGAAGAGCTATTGGCAAATACTGTGATTGAAGATTATAATATAGAGCTTGTATAATGAAAGTTTCTATTCTTCAATTTCCCGGTACAAACTGTGAATATGACACAGAGTATGCCTTCAAAAAACTTGGCGCTGAGACTGAGATAGTATGGCACAAATCTGAGACTATTCCACAAGATACTGACTTGCTCGTTGTTGCAGGTGGCTTCTCTTATGGTGATTACCTTAGAAGTGGTGCTATTGCTAAATTTTCTCCTGTTATGAAAGCAGTTGCAAGCTATGCAGATGAGGGTGGAAAAGTTTTGGGTATCTGTAACGGTTTTCAAGTTTTAACAGAGTCAGGCCTTCTTCCGGGTGCACTTAAACGCAATGAAGGTCTTCACTTTATCTCAAAACATCACCATCTCAAAGTTCAGAACAATGACAATATCTTTTTGAAGAGATTAAACAACGGTGATGTGCTTAATATTCCTATTGCTCATCATGACGGAAATTATTATATCGACAATGCAGGTCTTGAAGAGCTTGAAGCAAATGGACAGATACTCCTGAAATATACTGATGCAAACGGTGAGATACAAAACCCTAACGGAAGTGTAGAGAGTATTGCCGGTGTATGCAATAAAAATAAAAATGTATTTGGACTTATGCCACATCCTGAACGTGCTATGGAAGCAGTATTAGGAAGTGATGATGGAGTAAATATGCTAAAAGGTTTCTTTGAATCGTGATAAAAACTTTTCTACTTGCTTTACTTTTCATCTCATCTTTATATGCAAATAAAGTTATTTATCTTAGCTACGATGAGACACCTACAAGAGTAATTCAAGGTGAAATTTTCACGGTCACCCTTAAAGCACTCTCAACTGTCAAACATTTTGACGATATCTCTTATGAGTTTTCCAACTCAAGAGGGATAAAAATTTTAGATGAAGTCCCTATTCGAGAACAAAAAGGGAAATTTTTATATGATACATTTCATATTTTGGCTACAGCACCTTATGTAAAGCTTCCTGATGTCAATGCTTCTTTGATTGCATCACAAGAGTACAACTCAACTTTTATCAAAGGCAAAAAGCTTAATGTCATTAAACTCAATCCAAAGAAAAATTTCTCTAATGTTATTGCCGATAAGCTACAGCTCAATGAGTATAAAACAACAAACTATGATAACAAACATAACATTATAGTCTTTGTTCTCTCTGCAGAGAATGCCAACATTGATGCAATGCACTTTAACGATGTTTATAAACAGGGCAAAGAGTCATCGACTAACTCCTATCTTACTTCCAAGATAACTTATTTTGTGGTAGTTGACAAGCGAATTGAAAACTTTTCTTTTACCTATTTTAATCTGCTACGAAACAGATTTGAACTTATAAATGTTCCGGTAATCGTAGATGATGACAGTGTCACTACACAAAGTGATCTCAAGCCAAGAGACCAATCTCATGATCTGCAAAAGATGTATGCAGCTGCTGCTCTGGCTTTGGTAGGATTTATTTTAGTTATTCTAAAAAGAAGAATTATCTATCTGATTTTAATCTTTCTTCCTTTAGGCTACATCGTTTATCTTTCCTCTCCTGAACAGGAGATTTGTATTAAAAAAGGTGCTCAAATCCACCTTTTGCCGGTAGATAACGGAACAATTTTTGAAACAACACAAATAGAGTTTACTCTCCCAAAAGAGGGTCAAACGCAGAACTATATAAAAGTAAAACTAAATAACAATAAAATAGGTTGGGTGAAAAATGAAGATACTTGCTCATATTAACTGGTTTATAGCAACCGTTATAATCTTTATCGGTCTTACATTTTCTATACTTCTCTACCCGATTCTACCTAGACCATATGCCCGCAAGTTTGCTGCATGGTTTATAAGATATACAATCTTTTTTTCAACAGAGATTGTAGGTAAAGAAGATCCTGATGCACAAATGTTTTTGATTAACCATCAAAGCGATCTGGATATCGGAGTATTAGAGACATCGACAAGTAAGGATTTAACATGGGTTGCAAAAAAAGCTCTTTTTGATGTTCCGTTTTTTGGACTTGCAATGAGTCTTCCAGAAGACATAGAAGTTGAGAGAGAGAGTAAGGTTTCTCTTATCAAAATTCTCAGAGCAGCAAAAGACAGGCTTAAAAAGAAGAGAGTCATTGCGATGTTTCCAGAAGGGACAAGAAGCCGTACAGGAAGAATGCTTCCTTTTCGCTCAGGAGCAAAAGTAATTGCAGATAAATATAGACTCAAAGTGCAGCCTATAATCTTGATGGAGACTGCAAAATGTTACGATATCAAAAGATTTTACTATATGCCAAAAAAAATAAAAGTTATCTTTCTGGACTCCTTTACAGCAAATCCTGATGATAAAAACTGGCTTAAAAATTTAAAAGAGACAATGCAAAGGAGATATGACCATGAGTTGGCAAACGATCCTAGCTATCGGTAGCGGCGGTTTTCTTGGTGCAGTTTCACGTGCCTATATCAATGGACTGGTTTCAAGTCGAATCTCTCATCAGCTTCCATTTGGAACACTCAGTGTAAATCTGATAGGCAGCTTCATAATGGGTTCGCTTATAGCATACTTTATGTACAGCACTCTTCTAACCCCACATATGAAATCTTTTCTAACAACAGGTTTTTTAGGAGCACTCACAACCTACTCCACTTTTGCTATCGAGAGTTTTTTACTCCTTCAGGGAGGAAGTTTTTCATTAGCTATAGCAAATATGATGCTAAATGCAGTAGGTACTATTTTTATGGCAGGAAGTGGGTATTATCTTGTAAATTCACTTTTTAAAGCCTGATAATCTCATCTGCACACCATTTTGCCAGATCCATATCATGGGTAATAAGCAGCATAGCAGTAGAGTCAAGTTTTTTTACAAGCATTCTCATCACTTCTAACTGAATTACATTATCAAGAGCAGATGTCGGCTCATCTAAAAGCAAGAGTTCAGGTTCCATTAGCATTGCTCGAAGAATTGAGGCACGTTGCAGCTGTCCGCCTGAGAGTTCATGAGGAAGTTTTCTTAAAAGACGGGCATCAAGATTAAGTTCTTGCAGATGTTCTTCTATTTTAGCTGTAGATGCCACATCTTTTATCTGATTTATAAGTGTATAACTGGGATGAAAAGAGCTGTAGGGGTCTTGAAAAATCTGAGATACCCTACTGCGTTTAACAGTGCCATTAAGAGGTTTTAGATTCCCTAAAATCACTTCAAAAAGTGTACTTTTACCAGCACCGCTCTCTCCGACTATAGCTTTGAGTTCCCCGACTTTAAGTCTCAGAGAAAGATTTTCAAAAAGCAACTTCTCTTTTGAGTATCCAAAAGTAAGATTATCTACCTCCAAAGCAAAAGACAAGCAAGCTCCTTATGAAAGAACACAGTAAACTTTGTTTAATTCGTCATAGAGCAGTTCAGGTGTAATATCACTATGCGTTTCCCAAATAGATTTCATAACAACATTATCCTCCTTACCATTCCATATTTTTATATATGTTCCCTCTTTATAGCCATTATCCTGACGAAACTGATTTAAAATATTTTTCCCAACATAGAGTCTATAGAGTGAGTCAAGGTTTAGTCCGCTCATTCCAACCAAATCAAAAAACTCTGAAAAAAGCGCATCTAAATGAAGTTTCTCTTTGGAAACTCCAATTCTTATGAGATTTTCAATCTTCTCTAAAACAGTATCTACTGCCGCAAATGAGCTCTCATCCCCCTCTACATTTTTCAAGGCTTCACTCTTTGAGATTTGTTTTGCTATATCTTCAAGAGTGCCCAAACTCTCTTTTGCATACTCCTCTATAGCCAAACTCATAATAAAATGCCACACATCTACAACTTCTATCTGATGATTATGCCAGTCCGGCTCTTGCGCTATTGCTTTCCAGTGTTTCCAGGGAAAGCTGTCCACCATCTCTGCGCACTCCATATAGATACAACGTCTCCAGTTTATCTTCTTGCCGTTTTTCGTGACACCCGCTGTCCACTCTTTACCGTTTGTTGCATCATTGAGTTGGTTTTGCAGTTGCAGCATCAATAAAATCTTATTGTTCATCAAATATATCCTGTAAATTATTTAGTTCCTAATTTTATCTAATAATGTTAAAATAAGTAATCAAAAAGAGAGATTTATGAAAAGAATTAATTGTAGAAAATGTGAATATTATTTTGTAACATGGGAGGCAAAACAACCTCATGGCTGTAAAGCATACGGCTTTAAATCAGCTACCATTCCATCAATGGCAGTTTTTCAAAGCAGTGGTACAGAGTGCACTTTGTTTAAAGAGAAGCAACTTTGTAAATAATCTTTTTGCCAAACCCCAGTCTGTTATCTGTCAATTTAAAACGCGCTACCTTTATCTGCCAAAGTGTTGGCATAAGTGCCAACGCATAAGGAAAACGCTTGAAGTAGAGCTTTTTGAGGCTCTCATCTTCTAACTTTCGCATTGTTGCGAAAAACTGAAGACCCTGAATTTTTCCGACTTCTTTGGTCTCAAGTAAAATATTTCCTGCTACATTCTCATTTTGTTCTGCCTGTTGTATATGCAGAGTCTCTTCACTGCTCGCAACTACAAAAGAGAGACTCTTCTCATCAAAGGCATAAAAGAGAGAACAGAGACTCGGCTCATCCCTGTATGAAGTTGCCAAACCCAACACATGATGTTCATCAATAAAAGAGAGAATTTTTGCTAAATCTTTACTCATATTTAATATTTAAAGATGAAGTTTTCCAAACCTTCCGCATCTTGTATCTTCCTTTTATCAAGCATCATTCTCGCCGTTTCATCATTTGCAAGGATTTCAAAGATATCTGATGGATTACTTATATTGTAGTAACTCTTGATAAAATCAAGTAAAATAGTAAAGTTATCATTCTTTGCACTATATTTTTTATACTCTTTATATTCATCCCAATTAATTTTTACCACTTTTTCTCCTTTGAAACGCACGCTCTAATCGTTTTACAATTTCTGACATTGTAGCAGAGCTTACTGCAAAATTCAAACGCATAAATCCGCTTCCCTCTCGCCCGAAACTAAGCCCAGGATTGAGTCCGAGTTTTGCCTCTTGTATAAAAAATTCACGCAGAGCCTTGTCTCTCAAACCCATCCCTCGACAATCCATCCATGCCAGATAGGTCGCTTCTATAGGTGTCAGTTTGATAAACTCAGAGTAATTTTTACATACCTCATCTAACAACATATAGTTTTTATAAAGATGATTTTTTAGGGCTTCAAGCCACTCCTTCCCATCTCTATAAGCACTCTCAAATGCAACATGAGAGAGTGATGCACCCTGTGCATAGTGTACTTTTTTATACTCATTTTCAAATTTTTCTCGCAGCTTTTTATCTTCTATCGCTACACTACTTATGGCAAATCCTGCCATATTAAATGTTTTTCCTACCCCCATAGCAGTCAATGTTATCTTCTTAGCTGCTGCGTTTAGCGTAGAGAAGGGAGTGTGTTTGTTTGGTGCATAGACCAGGTCAGAGTGAATCTCATCTGCAAATACAACAATATTATGCTCTAAACAGACTTCTAGTATAGCTTTGAGTTCCTCTTCTCTCCAAACTCTTCCAACAGGATTATGAGGAGAGCACAGAAGAAGGAGCTTTGTATTTTTATCTATTTTAGCTTTAAAATCCTCAATATCAAAACGGTACAGACCATCTGCATCCATTTTTAAAGGATTTTTTATCACTCTGCGATTGAGCTGCATAACAGAGTGAAAAAAAGGAGGGTAGACAGGTGTTTGCACTATTACGCCATCTCCTTCATCACTAAACGCAGTGATAGCAGTGTGCATTGATGCAACAACAGAGTGAGAATAAAACATATCTTCCCTCTTAAACGCAGTGCCGTGCTCTTTTTGCATCCATGATATTTGTGCTTCATACGCAGAGTCTGGCACCTCTTCATAACCCATTATTGGATGTTCCAGCCTCTTTTTCACTGCGTTTAGCACAAAAGGCGGTGTATCTATATCCATATCAGCCACCCAGACAGGTAAGACATCCTCTCTGCCAAAAAGCTCTTTTCTCAAAGTGTACTTTTCTGCGTTCGTCTGCTCTCTATCGGCTGCTACACTAAAATCATACTTCAACGTTTTCTCCAAATCGATACCTGAGAAACAGTATGCTGGTACTTTCTCTGTGTCTCTTTTATAACAAACTCCAAATCTTCAACCGCCACAAGTTCAAACTTCTCTGACATCACTCTTTTTAAGCTATCAAGCGTTCTTATGGCATTCCCATCCTCATCTTCATATCCGCCAAGCCAAAACTCTTTTTTCGTAGAGCTCTCCTGCCATGTATATGGTGATGTAAGCATTAAAATCCCATCTTCATTCAGCCGCTCATCCACACTCTCTAAAAAAAGTTTCGGATTGTAGAGTCTATCTATAAGGTTTGTCGCCATAATAAAATCATAGCTTTTGAAGTTTGGTTTGAGATTGCAGGCATCTCCCTGCCAAAATGAGACTCTATCTGCAAGCTCTTCATATCCAAGTTCTTGCAGTGTTACTCTCTTGTGCTGCGTTAATTCTCCCTCGATTACATCACTAAAGGCAACGTAGCCATCCTCTTTGAGTTTGGAGCCAACCTGCACAAAACGTACAGAGAAATCAATCCCCTCTACTGCATCAAAACTCTTTGCAAGTTCAAAACTCGCTCGTCCCGTTGCACAGCCAAGGTCAAGTGCTTTTGTTCTATTTAGAGTATATTTTTCAGCAAGCTTTGCACATGAGAGTGCAAAGTTTTCAACACCAAAGTGGGTATCCCCATACTGAAATTCACAATACTGAGAAACAAGTGCATCACTCTCATAAATATCTTTACTCTCACTGTTGTTGGAGGAGATGACATACCGGAACCCTGCATTTTGAAAGAAGTGTTTTCTAAAGGCATAGCGGGAGTGCTTCATCATCAGATTTCCACTGCTAGCCCAGGAAGATCCCAGTATCAAGGCATGTTTATCATCAAAGGTCGGTGTCGAGAAATCATCATAAGCCTCATGCACTTCAAATCCTTTAAAACCACGGATAGGAGTCCTGCTCCACTGCCAAACATTACCGATAACATCATAGATACCATTAAAGCCAAACTCATTGACAGGACAAGAAGATGCGTAGTGGTAAAAGTTTAGATTTGCCCTGCTCTCATGTAACTGTGGTACATCCTCTAAGTTGGCATACTCATATAGCAGACGGAACTCCGCTTCACTGGGGAGTTTGTACTCTTTTTTCTCTTTTTTACTCTTATAACGACAAAAGGCTTCGGCTTCAAGCGCATTCACATCCACAGGCCAATCAAGGGGCATCTCAATAACTTTACTCAAAGCTCTGTATTTAAAATTCTCACCATCTTTTTGCCAAAAGTGAGGATGTTTTGTGCCACTGCGTTTGAGAAACTCCAAGCCCTCTTCATCCCAATACTCTGAAGTCTCATAACCGCCATTTTGCACAAATTCCATAAACTCACCATTGCTTACAAGGTATTTTGACACCTGAAAATCTTTTACTAATTCACTGTAACTCCCATACTCATTATCCCAGCCATACAGATGGTGATTTTTCTCTTTTCCCAGTTTTACCGTAGCACCCTTCATCTCCAACATCTCATTTTTAGGGGCAGTTCCACTGTGTTCACATATATTAAACGCAGTGACCTCTTTTATATCTGCTATGGGCATTTGACGGTGCAGTACCAGTGAGGTCTCAATATGAATCCGCTCATGTTCAATCCCCATAAGTATTATCCACATTGCAGAGTCATCCCTAATCGGCAGCGTAAAGTCCAACTCCGTGATAAGCCTGTTTATCAACTCTCTGACACTATTTCTATAAGCCCTTACATCTGACACACTCGGCCATCTGTAATTTGACTCATCCATATCATCCCAGCCCATTTCATCAACACCAACAGCAAAGACAGACTCATACTCTGCGTTTACTCGCTCTTTTATTATCTTCATATTTACCAGTTTATTGATAAAAAAAGTTGCAGTATGTCCAAAATAAAATATCATAGGATGGCGTGTAGGCTCACTTTTTTTGTAAAAAACACTCTCATCTCGTAATAATTCAAATACCTTTTCAAAAAGATCAAAAGTATTGTTAAAATACTCTTTAATCTCTTTTCTCTTTGCACTTACACTTTTGCCATCAAGCGTAACGGGATACATACTCAATCTACTCACACATGCCCCTTTTGATTATGTTATAATCATTATATGCAATTTTATCAAAGTAAATTATTAAATAAGCTCCCTACTCTTGTGCACTGTTATACAACAAAGCAGAGTAAAAACCTCGCTTTTCATGTAGGAGGTATCCAAGATGATGTAGTGCAAAATCATCAACGACTTGCACAGGAGCTTGGATATGATTACACAAAGCTTGTTCATATGCAGCAGATACACTCAAATGATGTAAAGGTTGTCTCGCACCATGATAACTTTGAGAATCCTCCCAAATGTGACGCGATTGTAACAAACAAGAGAGGCATCCCTCTTATGGTAATGGTAGCAGACTGTGCCCCTCTGCTCTTTTATGATACAGAGAAAAAAACTATTGGAGTAGCCCATGCTGGCAGAGCCGGTGCCTTTAGTAATATTGTTAAAAATGTTATCAAAGTATTTCAAGATGATTTTGACGCAAATCCCTCTGATATTATTGTAAGCGTGGGACCGAGCATCGGTGTTTGCTGTTATGAAGTGGGAGAGGAGATTTACAAAGAGGCAAAAGAACTAAAATTTGATTTTGCCATAAACAAAAAAAAGAATCGTTACTATCTCGATATTAGGCAAATACTCCAAACGCAGCTACTTCAAGAGGGAGTAAAAAAAGACAATATTGAGATCTCCTCTCTTTGTAATGCCTGTAATACCAGAGATTTTTACTCATACAGAGTAGAAAAAAAGACAGGAAGATTTGCAGGAGTTATTCTCCTACAAGAGTAAAGCTAGAGCGCTTCTTTGACACGTAATGCCAGTTGTGCAGGTAAAAGTCCTAAAGACTCTTCAACTACTTTTGTATTTCCATGTGTTATAAACGCATCTTCATACTCGAAACTCTCAACGGCAACATCTAAGATTTTCTCTTTAGCTAAAAACTCTAAAAGCGCAGAACCCACGCCTCCGCTTTTGGCACTGTCACTAAATACAAACCATTTTTTATGCTTTTTAGCCAGATTTTTCAACATACTCTCATCAAGCGGTTTTACAAAACGTAAATCAACTAAAGAGACCTCTTCTTCAAGCTCTTTTGCCGTTTCATAGGCACGTCCGACGCCGTTGCCATATCCTAAAAAAAGTATATTGCTGTTATTTGAGCGTAGCAGTTGTGACTTTGCAAGCTCAAACGCAGCTGATTCAGGCAAATCTGTCTCGATAAAAGCACCTCTGGGGTAACGCAGTGAACAAGGATGTTCATACGCTGCGGCAAATGCCATAGCCTGATGAAAGCTTTTCTCATCACGAGGCGCAAAAAGTGTCATATTTGGGACAGCTCTTAAAAAACTTATGTCAAACACACCCTGATGTGTCTCGCCGTCTTCACCTACTATTCCGGCCCTGTCAAGTGCAAAGACAACCGGCAGGTCCATCAAGCAGGTATCATGTATCACCTGATCATACGCACGCTGTAAAAAAGTAGAGTAGATTGTACAAAAGGGCTTAAATCCCTCTTTTGCAAGTGCTGCCATAGAGGTAACAGCATGCTGTTCTGCGATGGCAACATCCCAAAACCTTGTAGGGTATTTTTCCATTAATGCACTGAGCCCAGTTCCACTAGGCATTGCTGCAGTTGTTCCTACTATTTTGTCATTATGCTCACACAGATGTAGAAGTGACTCTGTGTAGATCTGTGTTGCGCTCTTAAGTGAAGCTTTTTTAAGCGAATGTCCATCTTTTATATCAAAAGGCCCGACACCATGCCACTTCTCCTCTTTACCTTCTGCTATCTCATACCCTTTACCTTTCAGCGTTTGGGCATGAATAAGCACTGGTTTTTGCATCTCTTTTGCAGTTTGTAATATATCAATAAGCTGGGCTAAATTATGCCCATCTACAGGACCTATGTAGTTGATACCCATCTCTTCAAAAAGCACACCGGGAGTAATAAGTTTAAGTGACTCTTCCATTCGCTTGGCAAGATAGTGAGCACCCTCCCCAAAATTATCTACAAAATTTTCAGTAGTACGTTTAAAACGCTGATAAAGAGGAGATGCCATCGCCGAACTTAATATTCTGCTCATTGCCCCTATAGGCTTGGCGATACTCATCTCATTATCATTTAAAATAATAATCATCGGATATTTTCTATCGCCAAGCTCATTTAAGGCTTCATAAACCATACCTGCCGTCACAGAGCCATCACCGATTAGAACAACGGGAATCCTGCTCTTTTGCTCATTTTTAAGAGCTATTGCCTTTGCTGCACCGACACCCAAAGATATGGAGGTAGAGCTGTGTCCTGCTACAAAATAGTCATCATCACTCTCACTCGGCTTGGTATAACCACATATCCCGTTAAACTGGCGAAGCGTATCAAACTCATCCCAACGTCCTGTAACAAGCTTGTGTGCATATGCCTGATGTGAAACATCAAATATAAAGGGATCTTTTCGTGAATCAAAAACTTTATGCATCGCAACAATAATCTCTGTTGCACCCAAAGTCGAACTTAAATGCCCACCGTTTTTGCTCACCACTCTAAGGATTTCACCTCGTATATCACTACAGAGCGTTTGAAGCTCTTCTAGTGATTTTGCTTTAACATCTACTCTTTTACTCACCTAAGGCTGCCTTTTTTACTCTCTCAAATCTTTTTGATATCTGTGCATCAATATTGCCTGCATCACTAATCACAATCACACCACCTTCACTTACAGCACTCTCTGAGATCACACGAATATTCTCTAAAGAAGCAAGATGTTCTGAAATTGCTGCGTGATCTTTTGGATTGACTTTTAACTCTATTTTTGAAGCGGCTTGAAGTTCTTTAATAAGCTCATCAGAGAGAACTTTTGCCACCTCTGCAGAATTTTGACTCAATTCTATCTTGATTACCTCTTTAGAAATATCAAGTGCAGCGACTACCAATTCATTTTTAATTCCCTCTAAGGCAGTTGAAAACTCCTCGGCACTGCTGTCTAACTTTTGTATGGAAGCTTCTAGCAATTCCAACTTCTCATTGAGATTCTTGTCCATCTCGTTTAAAGCTTGGGCTTCTCCTGCTTTCATCCCCTCAGCAAAAGCCGTCTCTTTTGCCTTTTTCAGCTCATTCTCAAACTCTTCTTCTTTTGCCTCTAATTTCATCTGCAGTTTTATAAAGTTAGATGACATCTCATCTGTTTTTTGCATTAAAGACTCTATAAGAGA
>CAZCMR010000037.1:0-14816 GCA_964499805.1 uncultured Sulfurimonas sp. | reverse complement strand
GAGAAACGTCAAGTTCCAAAGGAAGTGCACCTGAATCTTCAGCAGTTGCAAAGAAAATAGGAGCGATAGTACTACCAAGAATAACACCACCAGTACGTTTGTTTGGAACACCTGGAATATCTTCACCCATATGCCATTGCACAGAGTTGATACCTGATTTACGAGAAGAACCAGTACCAACAACATCACCAACGTATGCTACAGGATGGCCAAGTTCTTTAAGTTTTTTAATAGTTCCAATAGGATCTTCCATTTTAGCAGCAAGCATAGAGTTTGCGTGTAGTGGAATGTCAGAACGAGTAAATGCTTCTGAAGCAGGAGATAGGTCATCTGTATTTGTTTCACCTGGGACTTTAAATACAGTTACAGTGATTTTTTCAGCAAGCTCTGGTTTTGAAGTAAACCATTCTGCTTCTGCCCATGATTTCATAACTTCTGTTGCCGCTGCGTTTCCAGCTTTATGTAACTCTTCAACATCATTAAATGCATCATAAACGAGCAGTGTATGAGAAAGTGCTTCGATCGCTGCAGCAACTACTTTATCATTTTTAGAAGACAAAGCATCTACTAAAGGCTTAACATTGTATCCGCCAAGCATCATACCAAGCATTTCAACAGCTTCTTCCGGTGCAACTGCAGGAACATGATGCTCTTCTGATGCAACTTCATTTAAGAATGCCGCTTTTACATATGCGGCATCATCAACACCTGGAGATACACGGTTACGTAATAACTCAAGCATCTCCTCAGTATTTTCACCTAATTTGATTGACTCAATTACCTCGACAGTTTGCTCAGCAGTAAGTGGCAGTGGTGGAACACCTAAAGCTTCTCTCTCCGCTACATGTGCTCTATATTCTTCAATAAATCCCATAACAATTCCTATTTTAAGTTTAATATCGGAGTATTATATCTTAAAGAAGAGCTACTTAGACAAGTATGCTACATTATGAAACACCATAATTTTACTTTAACTATAAAATGTAGTGAATTGTAACACTCTAAAGATTCCTGTTTTGCAGTTCCTGTGTAATTATATTTCTGTCTTTTCCGCTATAGTTTTTAGACAGCCATAAGAGATAAGAATCGGGAAGGTCGTTATAGAGCATACCTTTATATTTTCCAAAATTGATTTTCGCAGTATCCTCTGTATTTTTAACTATCTTCTCTTCAACTACGGCTGTTATATCTAAGGAACTAAGCAGTTTTGTAAATTCTTTAAAGCCAATCTTCTTTTGTATAGAAAATGAAAAAGTATGAAAATCAAAATAGCCGTGACGAACACTAACAAAATGTTCCAGTTCTTGAATCTGCGAAACTGAAAGCTCTTGCATATTTTTAACATATACAGTGTAAGATGCTCTATAGCGTGTAAAAAGAAGTTCTGCTGCAACCACGACTAAAGTATCTCTCTTATACCTTTTGCATTTGGAGCAGACAGTATTCCCTCTTGTTCCAGTTGTTCTACTACACGCGCGGAACGGTTATATCCGATTTGGAGCTTTCGTTGCAGATAAGAAATTGAAGTTTTTCTATCATTGAGTACAACACTTTTTGCCTCCTCATAGAGAGGATCCAACTCTTCATATGTTTCATTAGCTGCTGCGTTTGCACCATTTTCACTATCTTCTACCAAGAAACTTTTGTCATAGTTTGGTTCTCGTTGAGATTTAATAAACTCAACAATAGTCTCAATCTCCTCTTCTGTACTCCAAGGAGCATGCAGGCGCACAAGTCCGGTTGCACCAGGAGGTGTAAAGAGCATATCTCCTCGTCCAAGCAGTGATTCTGCTCCCATTTGGTCTAAAATAATCTTGGAATCAACCTTTTGCCCTACTCTGTATGAGATACGTGATGGCAGATTTGCTTTGATAAGCCCGGTAACAACATCTACAGAAGGTCTTTGCGTTGCTACTACGAGATGTATTCCTGAAGCCCTCGCCATTTGTGCAAGTCTGGCAATAGAGTGTTCCACATCTTTTCCACTTGTCATCATCAAGTCGGCCAACTCATCAATAATAACTACAATATATGGAAAAGTCTCTCCACCCTCTTTTTTCACTTTTTCATTATAGTTTTCAATATTTTTTGTTCTGTTTTCACTCATAAGATGGTAACGTCTCTCCATCTCAGCTACCATATTCCCAAGGGCTGCAATTGCCTGTTTTGGTTTTGTGATAACTGGAGTTAAAAGATGAGGAATATCATTATAGATAGAAAATTCCAACATTTTTGGATCTATCATCAGTAAACGCAATTGATCCGGTGAGTTCTTATACAACAGTGATAAAATCATTGCATTTATACCAACACTCTTTCCACTTCCTGTTGTTCCTGCTATAAGTAGATGCGGAAGCTTTTTCAGATCAGTCACAAAAGGCTTTCCGACAATATCTTTTCCAAGTGCAATAGTTAAAGGTGAGGAAGAGTCTTTAAAGAGCTTATCATCCAATAGTTCTCTTAGATAAATTGTATCTACCGTATCGTTTGGTATCTCAATTCCTACAACATCTTTTCCGGGAATAGGTGCCTGAATACGGATGGTCTCGGCTGAGAGAGCCATAGCCAAATCATCTTGCAGATTCAGAATCTTGCTTACTTTTACATTTGCAGCAGGTTTAAACTCAAAAGTTGAAACAACCGGACCGGCATAGGTTCTCACCACATCACCATCTATCTTAAAGTGTGCAAGTTTGTCGATTAGGTACCTAATCTTATCATCCAGTTCACTCTCATCAACCGAATGTGAAACTCTCTTTGGCTTTTGTAAAAAATCAATGGAAGGAAGTTTGAAATTTTTAGGTTTAGCTACTTTGCCTTTTTCAATCGTAGCTAGGAGTTTTGCATTTTCTTCGAGCTCATCAACAATAACAGTCGCTTTTTTCTCTTTTACCTCTGTAGCAATATCAAGAATATTTTTTTTCTTTTCTTCATTTTTTTCTTCCTGCATTTCTATTTTTACTTCTTTTCGCAGATAAGCAGGCTTGTCTATCTCCTCTTCAATCTCTATAGTACCCGCCAAACTCTCTTGCAGCACAATAGGTTCTTCTACTTGTTCCTCTTTCTTAGGACTCTTTTTTGTAGAAGGTATCTTCTTTTTTTGCTTATTTGTTGTTTCAAGAGGCAGTCTTTTTTGCTCTGTTTTACGTTTTAACAATGACACAATCACAGATGCCAGTTCTGAAGAGTTCTTATCTGCTAAAATCAAAATAGAGACGGATGTAATAATAAACCAAAAAACCCATAAACCAAAAAGACCTATGTATGGAGATAGAAAATCTACAAAATCGGCTCCAAATTTTCCTCTAAAATCCCCATCTACCAACAGAGCCTGAGCAAGGAGAAATGAGTATAGAAGTAAAAATGATGCAACTACCAATTCTGATATTCTAAAGTCAAAACGAGCATTTTTATAAGAGAAGTAGAGAGGAATAAGCAGCATAAAAAGCCAAATATATGAGACATATCCAAAATATAATTTATTATAATGCGCAAAAGTCATGCCATACGAACCCATTAGCCCGCTCTCCCCGAAAATTGTAGAAAATCCAAGATATACAAGAAGACCAAAAAATATAATGTAGAGAGTATCTTTCAAACTAAAAAACCTTTCAAATGTGTTAAATAAAATTATAGATGAAGTATAGCTAAAAATATATAGCTATTGATTTAAATATAATTAACCAAACTCAGTTGAGAGATTTTACCGACAGTTGAAAGCATAGCCTGATAATTAAGATTTAACTGTTGTAGTCTTAGTGATGATTCAGCCAGATCCGTATCGATCACAGAAGATCTGAGTGTCATCGTACTGACTTCAAGCAGCTGTGTTCTCTCTAAAGAGTTAGTCAGCGTATTTGAGTGTGCCCCTACTTTTGAGTGCATACGAGAGACATGAGCCTGCAGGTCATCCATTTTTTGCAGAGCATTCTCTATACCTATGGTTCTTGCTTGACCTGTAGCACTGTCAGGGTATCCCTTATGCTCTTCTACCGCACGAATCATTTCATCTATTGTTTTAAAAAAATCTGTTTTTGCATCACGTATAGTCAGAGAGTTGTTTGTATTGAATGTCAATACAGAAGAGTCACCACCAAAAGTTCCACTGTTAGAATCATATATCGAGAATGTTGCCAGGGTCTCTTTGGATGTCATATCACTAAAATTAATTTTGCCGTCATAACTTAAAAATGTCTCTCCCCCCTGCTTAGATAGTCGTACCGCATCATCATAATCACCTGCCGTATTGGCAGTCGGGAAAGTATCGGTTACAGCCATATTCATAATGTCCATAAGTTGCTGGTAAGTCACCTTGTCTGCATCTGTTGCGACCCTGCCCGTCTCAGCGAGGTTAAATATATCATAAGTATTACCGGTGATATTGTCTGTAAAAGTTGAGCCACTGCTTTTTAGGTCAATGCTAAGGTCATAATTTACATTATTGATGTTTTTACCTATAAGTTTTAATTGTGTGCCATCTAGTGTACCGGCAGTACCTTGGGACAAATCAGCGACTTCTGAGAGAAGTGTTGCAGCAGTTGCAAATTCATTGGTACCTTTTGTTACCTGTGTCGCATTTGCAAAAAGAGAAGAACCGTCTTTTTCAAAATCTACCCTGTCATACAAAAGTCCTGCAATATTGTTGACACTGCTTCCTGAAGAAGGAGCAAGATTTGAAACATTGAACTCTTTTACAAAAAGGCTCGGATTCGGTGCCGTTGAAGTTCCCAAAATTATTTTGTCAAAATCTGTCTCTCCGCTGTCAAGTGCATCAATGGTTGTGACATCTGCGGCATTTCCTCCAAAATCTATGGCACCAACCATATGAAAATCAAGTTTACTGGAATTTTTTTGTTTATCTGCTACTACTATCTCTCCCACTGAATTCATTGAGACATTTACAATATCCAAATCGGGAGTATTTCCATACGCATTTCCAATCTGCTTTAACAGTTCTGATATTTTGTCATCATCTTTCATCGCTATTTTTTGATTAAATGCAGTTCCGTCACTTTTGGTGCCTCTAAGGTAAAAAAAGTGTTTGTTATTGACTGTATCAACAACATTATCTGTATCTCCCATTAGGTTACGGATATTACTCTCAGAACTTAATGGCTCTTTATCTAAAGGTAAAGTCTGCAAATTCGGATATTTTGTAATAAGATTTGAGTTACTGTTGTTTGAGCTAATTTCTCTCTTTACAAGTACTTCATCACCCAAAAAGAGTTCTGCCCCTGTAAGATTATACTGCTGTTGATTGTTTGAGCCCAAAAAGGCATTCATGCTTTTATCATTACCTTTGTATGTTCCATCATCAGCAATTGGCTTTGTATCCACAGCAGAGCCAGAGAAGAGGTACTGACCATTAATGGAAGTATTTGCCAAAGATTTAAGGTTTTTTTCAATTCCTCTCAACTCCTGTGCGATTGCATCCTGAGAAATTGCATCATTTGTACCGTTAGAAGCTTGAAGAAGCAGTGTCCTCATTCTGTTCATTACTGTACCAAATTCATTTAAAACGACATCTGACTGGTTGGAAACTTTAAAACCGCTCTCCGTACTCTTTTTAATCTGTCCCAAAGTGGTCATCTCATTATCAAGACGCATAGTCTCTGTAAAAGTGGTTATATCATCTTTTGCATATTGGATTTTTAATCCTGAAGCTATCTGTTTGTTGACATCAAAAAGCTCGTTATTTATCTTTAAATTGTTCGTACCATACAGACTGTTATAATACATACTTGATGTTACACGCATAAAATACCTCCATTGAAACCCTATCTATTACTACGATTATAGCAATAAAAGTTCCATTTGCATACCAAATCGACAAAATGTTATTTACTTTTAAGTAATAAATCACTATCATTTCGTCTCAAAGACAAAATGCCAGAGTGATGGAACGGTATACATAGCGGATTCAAAATCCGCCGCCTCACGGCTTAGGGGTTCAAATCCCCTCTCTGGTACCACCAACTTAAGTTAAAATCCTCAAATTGAGAGATTGTTATGTATGTAAAAATTATACTGCTTCTACTTTTTATCTCTTCAATTTTATATTCACAAAATATTTTAAAAAATGAATACTACATAAACAATGACTATATTATGCTCTCAGACATAGTAAAAGTTAGCCCTGAAAATGACAAAAAACTCTTTAGACTTGAACAAAACAGACATACACTCCGAATAAAAACAAAAAAGCTTACCGCTGTTTTAAAAAACGAGGGATATGAGGGGTATGTTTCCAAACACAGAGGATACATACAGTTTACTAAACGCAGCCCCATAAATACAAAAAAACTTACCCTGGCCATAAAAAATCTTTATCAAAAAAAGTATAATTACATATCAATATTTTCAATAGATATCCATCCAAACAGCTACATGGAAAAACTTCCTGCTCATTATAGTATTGCGTTTGAAAAAAGAAGCCACCTCTCAAACAGAGGAACTCTTTATATTAAAACAGACAACAATAAAAAGATATTTTTTCACTACTTAGTGCAGGCAAAAGTAACAATCTACCAAGCAAAAAAGAATATCAAAAAAGGGAAACAGTTAAACAGTACAAATTGTCAAAAAAAGAGTATAATACTAGATAAATTCAGGGCTATGCCCATACAAAATCTAGGTATGCATCAATACCAAAGTAAACATTATATCAGGGCTCAGAGTATAATTACCAAGAGAGATGTTTCAGGTCTCGATTTAGTCATAAGAGGCTCTAAGGTAAATCTCTTTATGAGAGAGGGAAATATGGAAATTTCCTTTTCGGCAAAAGCTCTGCAAAATGGAAAACTAGGTGACACTATAGAACTTCTCAGCAGAGAAGGAAAAAAAATAAAAGTTATAATAACTGGAAAAAACAGAGCAGAGGTAAAATGAAAAAAAGAAAAATTGTTGTAGCCACAAGCGGTGCAAGCGGTGTAAACCTTGGAAAAAAAGTTTTGCAACTTCTGCCTTCTTCTACTGAAAAACACTTCATTATGTCACAAAACTCTCAAACTGTACTTGCAAAAGAGATGAACAATGTTGAAGTGCATAACAATGAAGATATTTCAGCTTCCATTGCATCAGGCTCTTTTGGAGTTGATGCGATGATAATAGTCCCATGTTCCATGAATACGTTAGCCAAAATTGCATGCGGCATCGCAGACAACCTCACAACTCGCTGTGCAGCAGTTATGATAAAAGAGCAAAAAAAACTTATTTTAGCCCCCCGGGAGATGCCCTTTTCTGCTATCGCATTAGAAAATATGCAGAAGTTGGCTTCTTTGGGTATTATTATCGCACCTCCGGTTATGGCCTATTACTCAGAACAGCAGACACTTGAGGAGATGGAAAATTTTGTTATCGGTAAGTGGTTTGACCTCTTAGATATCGAAAATAGTTTATATAAAAGGTGGCAGATTGAAGAGTCGTAAAATTGCACTGTACCCCGGGACATTTGACCCTATCACAAATGGTCATTTTGATATTATCGAACGAGCGGCAAAACTCTTTGATGAGGTGATTGTCGCTGTTGCCGAGTCCAAAGATAAAAAACCTATGTTTGACCTTGATGACAGAATTCAGATGGCACGACTCTCAACTATGGATTTGGATAATGTCAGAGTAGTCGGTTTTAACAACTTAACAATAGATTTGGCACATGAGCACGGTGCCAGTGTACTTATACGCGGTTTACGCGCTGTAAGTGATTTTGAGTACGAACTGCAACTTGGGTATCTGAACAACTCCCTTGATGACACAATTGAGACGGTTTATCTTATGCCGACACTCAAACACGCCTTTGTAAGCTCCTCTATTGTGAGAAATCTACTGAAATTTAATGGTAAAACAGAACATCTTCTCCCACAGGAGATTCAAGATATGGTTGTACGGATTAGCAAATGTACATTGCTATAGAAGGAATTGACACTGCTGGGAAAAGCACACAAATAGCTGCACTGAGAGAGCATTTTGTAAACGCAGTCATTACAAAAGAGCCCGGTGCTACAGATATTGGCAAAGAGATACGAGAGATGGTACTCTCGGCAAGAACAAAAAGCAAAAGAGCAGAGTTTCTACTCTTTTTGGCTGACCGTGCAGAGCATATTGCCGAAGTAGTTGAACCAAATCTCGATAAAATGATTATTTCTGACAGAAGTGCCGTCAGCGGTGTTGCGTATGCACTTATTCAAGGTGATATTGAGAAAAAACATCTCGTCGACATGAACAATTTTGCTACAAAAAACATATATCCGCAAAAAGTTTTTCTACTGCGTTTAACAAAAGAGGAGCTTGAGTACAGACTCTCCCAAAAAGAGTTAGACGGTATAGAATTACGTGGAAGTGAGTATCTTTTAAAGATACAAGAGGCGATTATTGAAGCAACAAAACTTTTAGGATTAGAACTCGTAGAAATTGATGCAACGGCAAGTATAAAGACAATAACACAGAACATATTAGATAATATTAAATTATAAAAGAGGAACAACAAGCATGATAAAATCACTTCGTGGGATGAATGATATACTTGAAGCAGATGAGTATAAAAGATTTACATACTTTTTAAAAGTTGCTACTGATGTAGCACAGAGATATGGTTTTCACTACATAGAGACTCCGCTTTTAGAGGAGACTGCCCTTTTTAAACGCAGTGTCGGTGAGAGCAGTGACATAGTCGGCAAAGAGATGTATCAGTTTGAAGATAAAGGCGGTAATGATGTATGTCTGCGTCCTGAAGGAACAGCAGGAGTGGTACGTGCATTTATCCAAAAGAAACTTGACCGTGCAGGTGGAATTCACCGCTATTTTTACCATGGCCCGATGTTTCGCTATGAGAGACCACAAAAAGGTCGTCTGAGAGAATTCCATCAGTTTGGTGTTGAGAGTTTTGGTGTGGGAAGTGTCTATGAAGATGCAACGATGATTATGATGGTAGCTGATATTTTAAATGAACTGGGAATCGGCTACAGACTCCAACTCAATTCCCTTGGTGATTCTAACTGTATGCCGCAATACAGAGATAATCTTGTCTCTTTTATTGAGAGTGTTGAAGATGAAATATGTGAAGATTGTCAACGCAGAAAAGTGACAAACCCTATCCGTGTACTTGATTGTAAAAATGAGAAGTGCCAATCACTCTATGAAAATGCTCCAAAACTTATAAACTCTCTTTGTGAAGGGTGTGAGAGTGATTTTGATAAACTTAAAAAGATACTTGATGATAATGGTATCGCATACGAGATAGATACCAATCTTGTACGTGGGCTTGATTACTACTCTAAAACAGCTTTTGAGTTTGTCAGCGACAATATAGGAAGCCAAAGTGCCATAGCAGGCGGTGGAAGATATGACAGACTCGTCGAATTTTTAGACGGTCGCCCTACTCCTGCAGTTGGTTTTGCAATGGGGATTGAGAGACTGATGGAGCTTATAGAGATGCCAGAGGATAAACGCAGTGGCTATTACCTTGGAGCGATGGATGATGAAGCGGTTGACCTAATCATCACTACAACCCAAAAGAAACGTAAAACTGCACAGGCAACTTGTGAATATAGAGCCAGAAACTTAAAAGCACATCTTAAAAATGCTGATAAAGTCAATGCAAAATACTGCTGTATCATCGGTTCAAATGAGATGCAAAACGGGACAATCTGGGTAAAAGATTTAGAGAGAAAAACAGAAAGTACGGTTACTCTCAAGGATTTTTAGTTGGATATCATCAACTATTTATGGGAATTTATATCTGAATTTTTTCTATTTTTTCTCATAGCATTTATTTTCATTGTTCTCTTTTTCTTTATCTATGACAAATATGTCCAAAGAAAACATGCACTACTTATAAACTACCCGGTTATCGGACGATTTAGATATCTTTTTGAAGCTCTGCGTGAGCCGCTGCGCCAATACTTTGCAGAAGAGAGTTTTTATGAATCAAAAGACAAGGTCGACTGGGTATACACTGCTGCAAAAGATAAACCAAACTACCAATCATTTTCTGTTCACCAACCCTTTTCCGAATCACGTTTCATCATAAAGCATGCTTCAAGTGTTTTAAATGATGATGAAGTAAGTGATAATATGGAAGTTGTCTTTGGACAAAACAGAGAGATTCCTTTTGTATCAAAAACTCCCATTATCCGTTCAGCTATGAGTGATGGAGCATTAAGCCCCGAAGCAGTCCGTGCTTTTAGTATAGCTGGAAAAAATTCTGAACTAACCATCAATACAGGGGAAGGTTCACTTACCTCAAACCACCTTTTTACACTCAAACCTGATCTGCAAAATGCAAAATATCTTGAAATAGTAAAAAGTAATTTTATGGCAGAAACTGCCTTTAAGATTGGTGATTTTTTCTTTAACAGAAAAATTGCGCTCAAGTGGTACAGAAATATTTTACTTAATAAAAAAACCCAAAATACTTACATTTATGATACGATATCACATGTACTTTTTCGTGTAAATTGGGAAGCAAAACTTGAAGACTTCCCACAAAGCGTACCGGCAAGCCTTCCAAATATTATTTTTCAAATGAGTTCAGGACTTTATGGTGTAAGAGATGAAAATGGCAATTTTGACGCTCTAAAGTACCAAAAAGTAATGAAATTTTGCAAAATGACAGAGATAAAAATCGCCCAGGGTGCAAAACAGACAGGCGGAAAACTCGGCGCTTCCAAGGTGACGGCAGATATCGCCTATTACCGCGGCGTACCCGAAGGTAAAGACCTTTTTTCTCCAAACAGATTTCCTTTTGCAAATACTACAGATGAACTTCTTGATTTTGTTGAAAAATTACAACACTTATCTCAAAAACCGGTTGGTTTTAAAATCGTTATCTCTGATGTAAACGCAGTAAAAGAGCTAGCCTCAAAGATTGCCAAACGCAGACAGGAGGGCAAAAACATACCGGACTTTATCTCCATAGACAGTGGTGAGGGAGGCAGTGCAACAGCACCGCTTGAGTTGATGGAGTCAGTAGGACTTACAACACACAACGCACTCTATCTTTTAGATACAATTTTAAGAGAGTATGGAATCAGAGATGAGATAAAAATTATAGCAAGTGGTAAGATTTTAACTCCGGATGATGTTATCATCACCATGTGTATGGGTGCAGATGCTGTGGGGATTGCACGTGGATTTATGATGAGCGGAGGATGTATCCGTGCACGCATGTGCAGTGGTTTTGGTACACATGTATGCCCCGTCGGTATGGCCACACAAGATAAAAAAAAGCGTGCTTCATACCTTGTTGTCAAAGAAGGAAAAGAGATAGGAAATTATCATAAAAATCTTATCAAAGGGATGAAAGTTATGCTTGCAGTTATAGGAATAAAAAATATAAAAGATTTAAATAAAAGTCTGCTTACCTTTAAAAATGCCAATGGAAATATCTATTTTAATATAGATACCTATTTTAAAGATAAGCTCCATCCATAAAAGGAAACACATTGAACAATTTTGGTTTAGATATTTGGGCAAATAAAAACTTTATCATCGAAGATGGAGAAATCAAATTAAACTATAAATCCATGCCTTCACTCTTAGATATTACGAAACAGATACGTGCTAAAGATGTGAAAGGACCTATTATTTTACGCTTTCCGCATTTGATTAACAGGCAGATTAAAACTCTTTACAACTATTTTGAAAAAGCCATAGATGAAAATAACTACAAAGGAAACTTCAATGCTGTTTTTCCCCTCAAAGTAAATCAATTTCCTGCCGTTGTTGATGCAATAAGTTCACAAGGCGAAAAATACAATTATGGTCTTGAAGCAGGAAGTAAAGCAGAACTTATCATTGCAATGAGTAAAACACCACAAAACGCACATATCACTGTCAATGGTTTCAAAGATGAAGAGATGTTGACCCTTGGTTTTATAGCAGCGCAAAGCGGACAAAAAATCACCATCACCATTGAAGGACTTAACGAATTAGAGACCATCATCAATGTGGCTGCAAAATCAAAGCTTAAAGTTCCCAATATAGGAATAAGAGTTAGACTTCACAGTACAGGAAGTGGCATATGGGCAAAAAGTGGAGGAATGGATGCAAAATTCGGACTTACGTCAACGGAAATCATTGAAGCGATAAGTCTCTTAAAAGATGCAAACCTACTCCATAAGCTAACTATGATTCACTTTCATATCGGCTCTCAAATGTCAGATATCGCACCGATAAAAAAAGCACTGCGTGAAGCCGGAAACATCTATGCTGAACTGAAAAAAATGGGAGCGGATGCACTCTCAAGCATTAACATTGGAGGAGGTCTTGCTGTTGAGTATGACCAGCATATCAAATCAAATGCAAGAAACTACTCAATAGATGAATTTTCCAGTTCTGTTGTTTTTTTACTTGGTGAGATAATGAATGCTAAAAATGTTTCTCATCCCGATATTTTCACAGAATCCGGTAGATTTGTCGTAGCTTCACATACCATACTCATTACCCCCGTTTTGGAACTTTTTTCACAGGATTATCAAGAACAACTACTAAATTTTAAAGAGAAAAATCCACCGCTTATTGAGGAGCTTATAGAGCTCAACCGCCTTTTAAACAATGCAAACTGCATTGAGTACCTGCACGATGCACTTGACCATATGGAGTCACTTTTTACACTTTTTGATTTGGGATATATTGATCTGCAAGACCGTTCAAACGCAGAGATACTTGTGCACAACATCATCAAAAAGGCACTCTACTTAAAATCATCAAACCCTACTAATGAACTGGAAGTTTTACAGACAAAACTACAAGAGAGGTACCTTATAAACGCCTCTGTATTTCAAAGTCTGCCTGACTATTGGGGATTGGGGCAGCATTTTCCTGTAATGCCGATTCATTACCTTAATACTACACCGCTTAGGGCTGCTTCACTTTGGGACATTACCTGTGACAGTGATGGAGAGATCTGTTTTAACCCTGACAAACCACTCTATTTGCATGACGTAAATCTTGATGAGGAGGATTATTTTTTAGCCTTTTTCAATGTCGGAGCATATCAAGAAACCTTAGGTATGAACCATAACCTTTTCACTCATCCAAACGAGTACACTATTACTATTACAGATACAGGTTATAAAATATCAAATGCAATTGAGTCCAAAAGCATTTTAGAGATACTAAAATCGATAGGTTACGATGGTGATATTATTGTAACAAAGCTTAATGAAGAACTTGAAAAGAGTGAATTTATCACAGAAAAAGAAAAAAGTGATACACTTGCAACATTAAAAAAACTTTTGAACCAAAACGGTTATTTAAGAACAACAAATTAAAGGATAAAAATGGGTGTGTTTGCCGATATTAGAGAAGATTTTTCCAATGCATATAAAAATGATCCTGCTCTAAATTCAAAACTCGATTTTTTCTTTAATTACCCCGGAGTATGGGCGGTAGCATGGTATAGAATTGCACATAAACTATATATGTCAAATTTTAAACGCACAGCAAGAATCATTATGGGTATTAACCAAATCCTTACAAATATTGATATCCATCCTGCTGCATCTATTGGAAATCGTGTTTTTATTGACCATGGTGTGGGAGTAGTTATCGGCGAAACTGCTATTATCGAGGATGATGTACTCATCTATCAAGGTGTTACGCTCGGCGGAGTTTCACTTACTCATGGAAAACGTCACCCTACCATCAAAAAAGGTGCAGTTATCGGTGCCGGAGCAAAAGTATTGGGTAACATTATCATAGGAGAATATGCCAAAATCGGCGCAAACTCTGTAGTAGTCAAAGAGGTTCCTGATTGTTCTACTGCTGTTGGTATCCCTGCACATATTATTGAAAAAGGAAGATGTAAAGATCCTTTTATGCACAATATGCTTCCAGATATCAATAAAGAGATGTTTGAATATATGTTAAAAAGAGTTGCAATCCTTGAACATATCCTTATAAAAGACCATAAAGAGCTGCTCGATCAAGATTTAGAGCTTGAACATATTTACGAAGCCTTTATCAAATCTATGAAAAACTAAAAATATAGACAAAAAAACGTCTCCTCTAAACTTACATATACAATAGTTTTAGTATAATCTCTTTAATATTTTCACTTAAAGGGTTTTTATGCTGACAAACCGCATCAATACATTATCTGAATCAATCACAATAGCTGTCTCCACCTTGGCACAAGAGCTAAAAGCTCAAGGGAAAGATATTTTAAGTTTTTCTGCCGGTGAACCGGACTTTGACACACCTCAAGTTATTAAAGATGCAGGGATTGCTGCGATCAACAATGGTTTTACAAAATACACTGCAGTAGATGGGATACCTTCTCTTAGAGAAGCTGTTGCAAAAAAGTTAAAACATGACAATAATCTTGAATATGCGCCAAATCAAATTATTGTTAACAATGGAGCAAAACATTCGTTGTTCAATCTCTTCTCTGCAACAATTGATAATGGTGATGAAGTAATTATTCCTGCACCATACTGGGTAACATACCCTGAACTTGTCAAGTACTGTGGCGGAAGTGTTGTAGAGATACAAACAAGTGATGAGACTGCATTTAAAATTACGCCCGAGCAACTCAAAAACGCAATCACTCCAAAGACAAGAATGCTGGTACTTACCACTCCATCCAACCCTACAGGTGCAATCTACTCTAAAGAGGAGCTTAGTGCACTTGCAGAGGTTCTAAAAGGTACAGATATACTTGTTGCAAGTGATGAGATGTATGAAAAACTTACATACGAGGGAGAGTTTACTTCTACCGCATCAATCAGTGAAGATATGTTCAAGCGTACCATTACAATCAATGGTCTTTCAAAATCAGTTGCAATGACGGGCTGGAGATTTGGATATATGGCTGC
>CAZCMR010000036.1:0-15300 GCA_964499805.1 uncultured Sulfurimonas sp. | reverse complement strand
TTAAATATGGAAAAGATAATTATCTCTCACTCCATAGTATATGTTATATCTGGTTCAGTTGAGATACAAACCTATGATTATGAAAAGTTTACTGTTACAGATGGGGAGATGCTATTTATGCCCCGAGATAGCTATCTAATCTCTGATTATATTAAAGATCAAAAAGATATGGAAGTTTACCTCTTCTTTTTTGATTATGCTCTTGTCTCAGAATTTCTTCAACACACTCGTTCAAAAAATAGTTATACAGAGAGTAAAATAGTAAAACTACATACCTCTAAAAATATTTTGAGTTATTTAAATGCACTTAACGATATACATTATGAAGATACAAAGAATTCCCATCTACTTAAAATTAAAATATTTGAATTGTTACATCTTATCTGTGAAGCAAATGAAGATTTTGTAGATATTTTAGCAAAACAAGAATCTGTTAAATCTGATATCAAAACCTATATGATTGAACATTATGATAAAAATTTAAGTGTTAGTGATTGGGCAACTCTTAGTGGTTCTAGTCTCTCTACATTTAATAGAAAATTTAAAAAAACATATAATATATCTCCAAAGAAATGGCTTATACACCATAATATGAAACTAGCAAATCAAGCTTTGAAAAATGGTTTAAGCGTTAGTGCATGTGCATCTGAATTTGGATATAGCAATACATCAAACTTTATCAAAGCATTTAAAGAAATATATAAAATAACTCCAAAACAGTACAGTATGACTTAAAATCACTACTTTTGACATTTTACAAGTAGAAATCATCTCTGTATTTTCCTATCATATAGAAAATTTACACAGGAGAAGAATAATGAAAAAATTCTTGTTAATAATGATAGTAATAGGTAGTTTAATTACTTTAAATGCAAAAGAAGCTAAGGTAAGTGAGGTTTTAGATAATTACATAGCAGCTTGGAATGAACATGACATAAAAAAGATAGATGGATTTTATGCAGATGATGTCATTTGGTATGATGCAGGATATGACTATACTACAAAAGGTAAGTCAACTGTAAGCAAGGCTATTACTGACGCTTTTATGGGCTATGTTCCAGATATGTATTGGGCTAAAAATGGTGATGTATTTATAAGTGGCGATACTATTATTTATGAATGGGTGTATGGTGGGACATTTAATGGAGAATGGGATGGAACTGTCATAAAAAATAAAAAGTTCGAGATTAAAGGGCTAAGTACAACAACTATAAATAAAAATGGTAAAATTATATCTCATAAAGATTATTATGATTTACATGGCTTTAAAAAACAGCTTGGTCTTATACGGTAGTACAACTTAACAAATAACCAAAAAGAGTCAACATTGATTTTCCAGTATGGATGGTTCAATCTTTAGAGATAGAATAAAGAGAAAAAACTACACATTACTACACAAACCCTCGCTATACTCTTTTCATAATTTCAACAAAAGAGGATACAATTATGAAAACACTACTTTTATTTTTAGCACTGAGCCTGACACTGACGGCAAAGACACAGACCATTGTCTTTGCTGCTGGTTGTTTTTGGGGTGTGGAAAAGTATTATGACAACCTGGAGGGAGTTCTGCAGGCACGCTCCGGATATGCCGGAGGCAACTACAAAAATCCAAACTACCAACAAGTACTTAAACAAAGAGATCCTGAAAAAGGTGTAAAAAACTACGCTGAGGCCGTAGAGATACGCTATGATGACACCAAAACCTCTACAGAAGTGCTCATCAAATCTTTTTGGGAGCTGCATGATCCAACACAAGGCGACAAACAAGGAAATGACATCGGAAACAACTACCGATCAGCCATCTACTACACAAATATAGAGCAAAGAAATCTGGCATTTACAACAAAAAAAGAGTACCAAAAACTGTTAAATAAAGCCGGATATGGTAGTATCACAACAGAGATAAAAGCCTTAGAGAAGTTTTACCCTGCAGAGGAGTATCACCAAAACTATCTGGCAAAAAATCCTTACGGTTACTGCCCAAACCATGCAATAGGTGTAAAGTTTACAAAAAATGCAAATACCACGCAAGCACTCACTCCACTTGGAGGCAAAGAGATCATAGTTGCAGATGAAAAACATTGTAGATTTTGCGAAAAATTTAAAAAAGATGTACTCAACAACTACAATGGAACAATACCACTAAGAACAGCGCACAAAGGTGCTCTTGCTGCGTTTAAGCTCAAGCATGACATAGCAGGCACACCGACTATTTTGTTCATCGAAAATGCAAAAGTACTCTACTCCCACACAGGATATATGGATGAAAAGAGTTTCTACAAGGCTTTGGGCGCTTTTAAACTCGCAAAAGAGAGTGAGGGGTATGATGTTGCGTTTAAGCAGCGGACAGACGGAAGATTCTGCCGACAGTATGAAGAGTTCAAACATACAGGAGACGGTCTCTTTCGCGATAAAATATCTGGAGATATCCTCTTTGATACACGTGATAGATTCAACTCAGGTTCTGGATGGCTCAGCTTTTTTAAAGCAGTTGATGGTGCCACAATTCAAAAAGAGGATACGAGTTACGGGATGAAACGCATCGAGATCATTGCTAAAAAATCGGGTGCGCACCTTGGACATCTCTTCAATGACGCACCCGGAGGCAGACAGCGTTTTTGCATAAACGCAACAGTCTTAGAGTTCGTTCCAAGAGATAAAGTGAAAAATGCCACCATAACAAATGTCAAACACTAAAGCAAGGCTTTTGCTCTCCTGCACTTGCAAAAGCGTATCTGATGCAGAAGTATGGCGTAGTTGTGTTAAAGAGTACAAAAAACAATCTACATCTGCTCACACTCTAAAAAAGTTATGATGATTACATGGCATGAATAAATCGTTTTCAAAAGAATTTACTATATAATGCAAAATAAATTATAAAATTTTAGGAATACAATGAGAAGTATAGGACTTTTAGGTGCGATTTCCATAGGTATCGGCGGTATGGTAGGTGGTGGTATCTTTGCCGTTTTGGGTGAAGCCGTCTCACTTGCTCACGGAGCAACAGCCGTTGCCTTTGCCATCGGTGGCTTGGTAGCACTTCTGACTGCGTACTCTTACGCAAAACTCTCGGTGACATACCAAAGTGAGGGCGGGACTGTTACATTTATAGACAAAGCCTTTGGTGACAACATCCTCTCCGGTTCAGTCAATCTGATGCTGTGGTTGAGTTATCTTGTTACCATTTCACTCTATGCTACTGCGTTTGCCTCCTATGCGGAGACATTTTTTACACACCACTCAGCACTTCTCTATCACGGCCTCATTACGGTTTCTATCATCTTTCCAGCGATCATAAACCTTGTAAGTGCCTCATTTGTAGGCAAAAGTGAAACTATCATCGTCATCATAAAGGTCGCCCTTCTTATTCTTGTGATCGTTGCTGGAGCTTCCTATGTTGAACCTGCTCGTATGACACCACAACACTGGGGAACATCACTCTCCATCGTTGTTGCCGGGATGATTATTTTTGTGGCGTATGAAGGGTTTGAGCTTATTGCAAACTCTGCTGAGGATATCAAAGAACCGACTAAAAATCTCCCTCGAGCATTTTATGCTTCAGTTGTTATTGTCATTACGCTCTATATTCTCATAGCGATTATTACCGTAGGTTGTATAGACGAAGATGTACTGATGCAAGCCAAAGATTATGCACTTGCTGCAGCTGCAAAACCCTCTTTGGGAGAGTTAGGCTTCAAACTTGTTGCGTTTGCGGCACTACTTTCAACTTTTTCAGCCATAAACGCAACGATTTACGGCAATGCAAGACTGGGATATATCATAGCAAAAGAGGGAAAACTGCCTCACTCTCTAATGGATGAAAATAAACGCAGTGGTGTTCCTTTTCGAGGGATATTGTACACAACACTTTTAAGTCTGCTCTTGGCGAACAGCATAGACTTAACAGAGATAGCAATCATCGGAAGTGCCGGTTTTTTACTTATCTTTTTCCTTGTAAACATCAGTGCTTACAGACTCCGCAGTGAGATAAGTGCAAATAAACTCATTGTAATTCTCTCTTCACTCTTAACATTTTTAGCACTTGGAACTCTGCTGTTTCATACCTATACATCCAACCCTCATGCTGTAATCATCTTTGGTTCTTTTATTATGATATCTGTTCTTTTTGAGCTAATTTACGGACGATATGTTCGAGGTCAGATATTTTACCGAAGATATAAAAAATAACTCTCAAATAAGGAAAAGATATGAACGAACTATATCACTACAGAGCAAGAGTCGTGAAGGTCTATGATGGAGACACCATTACAGTAGATATCGACCTTGGATTTAAGGTCTCACTTGCTAAGGAGAAGATACGACTCTGCCGCATAAACACACCGGAGGTAAGAGGAGCGAGTAAAATCGAGGGTAAAAAATCAAGAGACTGGCTCAGGAAGAAGATTCTGGATAAAGAGGTTATCTTGGTAACAAAAAAAGACAAAAAAGGAAAGTATGGACGTTGGCTTGCTGATGTCTGGCTTGATGATGTCTGCATGAACGATGAACTTGTGAAAAAAGGACTTGCAGAGTATAAAAACTACTGATTAAGCAACACCTTAACTGTTTGAAGTTATTATATAACTATATAACACGAAAAAGGAGTTATTATGGCTGACTTCAAACAAGCATTTCAAAATACTATGCAGGCAGAGGGTGGATATGTAAATGACCCAGATGATCCGGGTGGGGAGACATACAAAGGAATAGCCCGTAAACGCAACAGTAAATGGGATGGATGGGTAGATATTGACCTACTTAAACAAAAACCCAACTTCCCAAAAAATCTCGACCAAGATGAAGCACTACAGGCAAAAATCCAAGATTTTTATGAAGTAAATTATTGGGATAAAATCCAAGGAGACAAAATTGAGGATCAGGACGTTGCTGAATCTATCTTCGATTTTGCAGTAAACGCAGGGCCAAAAACAAGTGCGAAACTGGCACAGATTTCTGTAAACGCAAAGGCTGACGGCATCATCGGTCCCAAAACTCTTGAAAAATTAAATGCAGAAGACAAGAAAACATTTTTGGCTCTTTTTGCTTTGGCAAAAATAGGACGTTATGTAAATATATGCGAAAACAACGCAACAAGTCGTAAATACTTTTACGGCTGGGTACGTCGTTCACTAGAAGGAGTATAAGATGGCAAATTTTTTAGCAAATTTATTTAGTGCGGGAGCAAGTAGCTTGGTAAACGCAGTAGGTGATGCAATAGATAAAAATGTCACATCTGATGAAGAGCGTAAAGAGCTTGAAAATGAAATAGAACAGGCAAAGCTCAAATATGATGTCGAGATGAAGAGTTTAGGTCTGAGTGAACAAAAAATCTATCTTGACGACACAGCAAGCGCAAGAGATAACCAAAGCCGTGTACAAGAGAGTGCTGAGGCTGGTTTTTTAGCCAAAAATGTACACCCGATCTTAGCTTTAGTCATAATATCGTTAACATTTTTTCTATACTACTGGCTTATAATGGGAACAAATGGCTCCAAACCTATCAATCCGGAGATGAAAGATATCGTCATCTATATTTTAGGAGCATTAACAACAATCTCTACACAGGTTGTAGCCTACTTCTTTGGTTCTTCAAAAGGAAGCAAAGAGAAACAACAAATCATCTCAGATTTAACTACACGCGCAAAATAGAAGAGCTCTTTTTAAACTCTTCTATTGCTCTTTTATTTTTCTCTCCCAATCTGACTGAGTAGCCACATCATATACGCTCCACCCTTCTTCTTTAAGAACTTTCGCACTTGCACTGCTACGACTTCCTGTTCGACAGTAAACTACTATCTCTTTATCTTTTGGCAATTTTTGCAAATGCCCTTTCATAATCTCTTCAATAGGAAGATTTATAGCTCCCTCAACATGCTTCGCCTTAAACTCTTCGGGAGTTCTTACATCAACAATAACAGCACCATTTGCAACTGCTTTATGGGCTTTTGCAAGCTCCTCATCACTTACTTTTGAACAGGCAGAGAAAAGCCCGACACTCAAAAGTATGATAAATATACATACTAATTTTTTCAATTTTTATTCCTACTGTTTTAATAGCTGGAATAATATCAAAATATCTTTAATATATCTCATTAACAAGCAGATGCTACCTGCGAATCCACTCTCCATCTATACAGATATAGGGACCTCTTATGCTGCCTTCAGGATAAGAGGTCCCCTCAAATGTACAATCTGCATATAAATTTACTCCTACTACTAAAAAAACAGTTAAGCTTAAAAAAAATCTTTTCATATTGACTCCTTTAATTATTGTTGAGTAGTGAAGTTCTTTACACCACGCATATCAGCATCTTTCATATCGCTCTTATAAAAAGATGTATTCTTTAAATCGGCCCCCATCATACGAACATAAGAGAGGTTACTCTCGTCAAAATAGGCTCCTGTCATATCTACCCCGACCATGGAAGCTCTTTGAAGTTGTGCATTTAAAACCCATGCTCCCTGCAGTTTTGCACTTCTCATATTGGTATCTTGCAGCTGTGCATCATTGAGCTTTACAGCTTGCAGATGCGCTTGGATTAGATTTGCTCCCTGAAGTTGTGTATTGTGCATATCTGCACGCGTTAAGATGCAGTTTTCAAAATCTGCATAACGCAGATTTCTATTGGACAAATCTACCCGCTCACCATATTCCAAAATCAATTTTCTCTCCCTCTCTCGCTCTTTAAGTGTCCCCTGTGCATCATCTTTTATAATATAACGGGGAATATAGAGAGTAGAAGGTGAAATTTTTGAAATTTTTTCATCTGTTACGACTATTCTTGGAAAACAATCTTTGGAAGAGTCTTTATCTACTCCAAGAAAAAAACGGTGTATACCACAAACAGACCGATAGTATAAGCTCTGCGTTTGAAAATCGGGTATGACTTTTTGTTTGTAGTTCTTCTCTACAACTGGATAAAAAAAGTAGTCATAATAAGAGGACTCAAAGATACCTACAAATATAATGAAAATTCCAAAAACAAAAGAGAACCAAGTAGGTCTAAAATATTTCGCATTTGCGTAGATATAGGCACAAATCAGTACAATATCAATCCAGATAATCACAAGATGCAATGTAGTTATCACCTCATGATGAAAATCTGCAAAACGTTGATAGATAGAGACAAATACAAGTAGAGGAAACAGATAAATCAGTAGCCACAACAGCACTCTCATCGCACTCCCTTTTTTTGAACCGTTTTTGAGTGCAATATATACATAGTTATACATTGAAGAGTCAATGGTCTCGATTTCAAACTTTCCTCTGTAAGCATCAAGTCTTTTAAGGTGTTCATGATAGTGAAAAAGAAGATTGAAGTGCAAAATCAACAATATTACAGGAGCCAGAACATAAAAGTAAATCGTATTTAAATCAAAACCTATCAAAGGCATTTTAAAGGTATCCGTAGGAAGCAGCAGCATCAAATCTGTAGTGCCAAGAACAGATACAAAGATATAGAGAGTAAAAAGATAAAATACGATAAAGAGCTTATTGTTTTTACTTGAAGAGAGCTCAAGCGACTTGATACTCTGCTGCGACTCTTGTAATAGTTCTGTTTTCATAAAATACTTCTCCTTCTGTAGATATCTTACTCTATACGAGTTATTTTCAGATGGATACTTCCATGATTATTTTTATACAGACTCCAGACATCATTTGCGAAACAGTACAAATAACCCGGAGTTTCAATAAGAAGCGGCTCGGTTTCATGTTGTGTCAAATCAACATATTGATGTTCCACAGCGCTTCCATCATTGCTAACAACATCTTTAGCCCCAGAATCATTGGCAATTGCTCCCACCATTGTAAACCACTTCATATTTTCAACACGTTTTGTTCCTACAAAGTCAATAGAGTTGTTTTTCAGCACCTTTTTAAAAAATGTCTCATATTTCCCTAAAAATGAAGAGGTGGCACGCACGACATCACCCATGGTAAACTCATCATTTTCAGTCCCTCTCCAATCACATACATCTTTGCTGTCCACCCATTTTCCACTTCCAGAAAAAATGAACTTTTGACCTTTGTCCAAATAGAGCTGCGTTTCATTCCATCTAGTATCTGCAAATATTTCAACAGTGATCCAATCCCCTACTTCTAAAGTCCTGCTTTGATGATATGGTGCGTACTCCAGTGGAGATTTTTCTTGTCGTATAAAAACACTTGTATGAAATTTATCTCTATTTTTTTTACTCACTTCCGGTATGTTTCTTGGACGGGAGCGTAATTTGGCAAATACTCCTTTATATGAGTTATGCATAACACCGAGTGGCTCAGGATGTATCAGCTCTTTTACCTCCGCCCTAAACGCAAGACCTTTTGCATGACTCTCTTCAATCATCCACTCCAATGCACCAAAAGACAAGTCGGCATTTGCATACCCTCCTCCAACATCCGAATGTGCACCGGGAAACCAAACCTCTAAAGCATCATCACACTCTGAAGCATTTTCCCATCTTGTAATACTAAAAGAGGAACGCTTTTCATCCATAGCCATCGCATGACGTGCCGATGCCACATTTTCACCCAGTTTTGTATCATGAAACTGCCATTTTTTCTTATCATCAAAAAAGTTAAGTATCTCCAAGTCATCAGGTACGCCAAGTGCGCCTACTGTATCCCACACACCCACAAAATGGATAGGAGTCTTTTTCTTGTTATTAAAAAATTTCCAATCACCATCTGCCCAGTTCTCTATGCTTGGCAGATTTTTTCTATAACCGTTTTTATAGGCTTTTTTTACACGTTTCCAAGACTCGTCAGAAGTAACACCCCTTAGGTCAAGCAGCCCTTTAGAGAGCATTCCTCCAAGACTTCTAGCAGTAAATGCACCGCGACTAAAACCGTAAAGATATATCTCATCACCCTCTTCATAGTTATTGCCAAGCCAGTGGTATGCACTTGAAATATGTCGCCCTATTCCAACGCCTAAAGCACCGCCAAGCACTTCATCTATGATGCCGCTCTCTTCTCCACCCACACCAGGATGATAATACTTAAGCTGTTTTACACCGTTTGAATCTTCATCAGCCAGAGCATTATAGAGTTTTACCACATTAGTCGGAGCAGTTATGCCATTATCTTCCTGTTCAGGATTGTTCCATGTTCCATCACAACATACTATTAAACGTTTCATAATGATTCCTTCATATCAGTTATCTGATTAATGATAACAATTTTAATAATACTAAAACATAATATAATATTTATATCCTTTATCAGAAAAATAACGTTACTTTTTGTAACAAAAATTTGACTTTATCAACTATTTTAGATAAAATTGACAGTAACTTTAGTCATAAACTATAAATAATTATGATAAGGAGAGACTAATATGAATTACTATAAAAAAATACCAAATAAAGAAAAAATCACCTGTATGCTGTGCCAGCATTATTGCCAATTAAAAGAGGGGCAAGTCGGAATATGCGGTGTCAATAAAAATGAAGATGGTGCATTAAAGACTCTTGTCTATGGACATCCGAGTGCTCTAAACCTTGACCCTGTCGAGAAAAAGCCTCTTTACCATCTTTTACCCGGGACAAAAGCCCTCTCTTTGGGAACGGTGGGGTGTAACTTTAAATGCCCTTTTTGTCAAAACTGGCAAATTTCACAGGAACACTCGATCGATACGAGTGTAAATATTTCACCACAAAAAATGGTGGAGTTAGCCATTGAAAACGGTGCCGCGTCCATTGCTTACACGTATAATGAGCCGACAATCTTCTACCCTTATGCAAAAGATATAGGCCTTATCGCAAAAGAAAAAGGTTTAAAAAATATCTTCGTAACAAACGGTTTTGAATCGCCGGAGGTAGTTGAGGACATGGCATCTTGGCTAGACGCAGCAAATGTTGACTTAAAAAGCTGGGATGATGCTTACTATAAAAAAGTTTTAAAAGGCGGTCTTGAAGCAGTCAAAAATACACTGAGAAAGATGGTTAAAGAAGGAATTTGGGTTGAAGTGACTACACTTTTAATAGAAGGTGATAATGACAGCGACAAAGATTTAAAAGAGATGGCTGCGTTTATAGCAGATGAGTTGGGCAAGCATGTTCCTTGGCACTTGAGTGCTTTTCATCCTGATTACAAGATGCAAGACCATGCCTCCACAAAACTACAAACGCTGCAGCGTGCTAAAAAAATTGCGACAGAAGCAGGACTGGAATATGTCTACCTGGGCAATGTTCCGGTACATGGAGATACATACTGTCCAGAGTGCGGCACTCTCTTAATCGATAGAACCGGCTACAGTATCACACAAAACAGCCTCAAAGACGGACACTGCCCAAAATGTAATAAAGCAATAGAAGGAGTATGGAAATGAGTACAAGAAAAGATGCCGTTGCAGGGCAATTTTATCCTGCGAGTAAAGAAGAGATACAAAAAATGTTCACACATTACAATAAAATAATAGACGAAGGGATTAAAGATAAAACTCTCTTAGATCTCAAACCATGTGCTATTATCGTACCTCATGCAGGATATATATACTCTGCGTTTACCGCTAACATTGCGTTTAGACTGCTGCAAAACTCTCATGCAAAAAGAGTCGCGGTCATCGGTCCCAGCCATCGTGTCTATCTGCAAGGTACAAGTGTTGCAAGATTTGACAACTATGAGACACCGATGGGATCTCTTGATATAGATATGAACTTAGTAGATGATCTCATAGAGAAGTTTGGTTTACATTTCCAAGCAGATGCACATTCAGAGCACTCGACAGAGGTACAAATGCCTTTTATCAAAGAGTACTTGGGCAATCCCTTAGTAGTAGAGCTGGTGTATGGTCAAGAGACTCCTCAACACCTTGCAAAGGTCATCAAGTATCTGCTTAACGATGAAGATACCGTTGTTGTTATCAGCACCGATTTAAGCCACTACTATGATATAGACAAAGCAAAAGAGTTGGATTCTATCTGTCTTGAAGCCATCGCTACACTCAATACACAGGAGTTGCATGAAGGGTGTGAAGCTTGTGGAATTATCGGAGTTGAAGCACTACTAATAGCCGCAAAAGCATTAGGGCTAAAACCTACAATACTGGACTACAGAACGAGTGCTGATGCAAGTGGGGACAGAACAAAGGTCGTAGGCTATGCAAGTGCTGTTTTTACAAGATAAACTATTTATCTTGTAAAACAACCCACATATGAGAGTACCAGTACCATCTTCCTTTTGAAGCCATGGAAGTACAAGTGTAGTGGTCACGAGGATATTTTAATTTTACTTCTGATTGCATCTCTACTTCTCTAGGTGAGAGCCATCTCATCGCTATCTTTTTGCCATTTGATGTAAAACACTGCAGATCTCTATACTTCTTATCGAGTTTTATTCGAAAAAGAGGAGGATTGTTCTCCTCTGTCACTATCGTATCTTCAGTGGAAGTTGAGATAACAGCTAAAGGAAGTGTATGCAGTTTTAAGATAAAACTTCTCATTTTTCCAAAATTTCCCGACATTGGAAATCTATTTAACGCCAGAAGATTACTTCTGCTTGAAACCGGTCCTGAATTTTGAGCAATACCCACATAACCCAGTTTTTTCATAATTTTCATAAGACGTACATCAAATTCCCCAAAAGGATATGCTAACATTTTTGGGTTGGTGCAAAGGTATTTTCCAAGCTCTTTTTCCAGTTTGTTCTCACATTTGAGTATCTCTTTGGTAACATCTTTTTCATACTGCTGAGGCTTATCAGCATCCATTCGTACCAAAAACTGGTGTGAATATGTATGATTTGCGAACTCTGCTCCATTTTTTCCCATCTCTCTCATCTCATCCCATCTCATATAACGTTTTGATTTATGAATAACAGGAAGGGAGTTCACAAATGTTGTAAAAGGAAAATTATACTTTTTGAGAAGTGGATATGCTTTTGTATAAACTGTTTTATAGGCATCATCAATAGTAATTACCACTGTTTTTGGTGGTAACTGCTTTTTATTTATAAGTGCATTAACAACTTTTGAGAGAGGAAGAACATTATAATCATTCTCATACAAATATGCCATCTGTTTTGCAAAAAGTTCCATAGAGATATTAGTAGAGGGGTATCGTGATTCATCAAAACGATGATATTGCAAAATTATGGCATGATTTTCACTCTTGCTCTGTGCCAGCAAGAGTGAGTTAAACGCAGTAAGCGCTACAAGAGTAAAAAGAAAAACCCTAATCATCTAATTATGAGTGGGCTTGTTCTGGTGCACCACCAGTAACCAAAGTATCAACTATCTCTAGTGTCTGTAAATCCACTTTTACAAATTTTCCATCCTGAGATGCAAATGTATAGTAGTAACGACCATCAGGGCTGATATAGCTAAAGTGCGGTTGCAACAGATGTTTATGTGCAGCATCATACTTTGTATCACTGATTACCAGATTTTTAACAAACTTATGTGTTGTACCATCTATAAAAGTAAGTGTATCACTAAAATGGTTCGTAATAACGATAATATTTTCTGCTTTTGAGACATTAACATGTGCAGCCCCCAGTTTTGCTTGAGCTACATCTTTTAATTTCATCGTAACACGATCTATAAAGTAAACTTTTCCATCAAGAACAGGAACTACAAGATATCTTTTATCTGCCGTTATTGCAGCATGATGTGTTGTAGGTTTAACAGAATCAACTGTCTCATCACTATCACTGAAAACAACTTCATTTGCTATACAGAGTGTCTCATTAATATCATTAAATACAACTTCATAAACACTTGGTGCGATCACAGGGTTTGCATTTACATCACCATCTGACATTGCATAAAAGAGATGCCCGTCTGTTTTAATTGTAGAGTGTTCTACTCTCTCAAGTGCATGAAGAGGCATAGTAGAGTTTAGGTCTTGAAGATGTGTAAAAGAGAGCGTACCATTATCATCATTTACTCTATAGAGTCGTATAAGACGATTTGCTCTGTCTAATAACCCAAAGTGATCCTCATCAAACCACATAGAGTGACCTGTTGCCGCTGTACCTGCATTTGTTGTAATAGAAAAGCTTTTATTTTGATCACCGAGTGTTGCAAGAACTGTATCTGTATTAACATCAATCACATCAATAGTAGGCATATCTTTACCTGAGAGCAGCTGTATCTTATACTTATCATTGTAAGCACCGATTGCTCTTGGCTTATGTTTTAAAACACCACGGCTTGCATCTTCAAGCTGGATGGTTTTTACACTGTTATCTTTAAAGTTTACAACATCAAAGGAGTATTCATCCTGTGTACGCATATAAAACTTATCTGTTTTTCCTGCTCTGTCAATGGAGTGGGGATTTTTACCTGCAACGGCGACATCTGTATATGTCATAGTGTTACAGTCAATGCGCAGAGCTCTGTTTAGTCCGTTTTCCTCTGTTTTAGGATCAGCATAATAGAGAATTCCTTCCTCTAATCCCAAATCTATATTTGAATCTATAGGTATTACCTCTGTTCTGTTGTCGTCAAACGCAAGATGTTCTCGAATCTGTTCACGAATTTTACTTAAATCACAACCTTGAAATACTAAAATGGAGAGTACTCCAACCGCCAATGCTACTTTTTTCATAAATATCCTTTGTACACTGCTGTTTTGACACAACAACTTTCAATTGTGATATTATACTTTAATTAATACAACATAAGGTAACAGATTTAATCACCCCAGTTAAGTTTCTCTTTTAAGACATCAAAATAATTAAACTCATTTCTATGAATAAGCTTCACTTTTTTCTGTGCTAATTGAATGTGTATGCTCTCTCCCATATCAAGTTCATGTTTGTCTTGTCCATCTATAATTACAAGTGCTTTATCTTGTGGTGTTTTCATCTCTATAGAAAACTCTCCCGGTAGTACTACCGGTCGCTGTGTTAAAGAGTGAGGGCAGATTGGAGTAAGTGCAAAAACATTTGTCAGAGGAAAAAGTACAGGTCCTCCTGCTGAAAGGTTATATGCCGTTGAACCTGTTGGAGTGGATACAATGACACCATCACCATAATAGGTATTAAATGGTTTTGAATCGACTAAAGTCTCTACGTGTATCATATTTGACACAGAAGGACGGGTCAAAACGATATCATTAAAAGCATAGATTGTAACCTCTTTGGCATTTTGGGTAAATGTTGCTTCCAAAATAGATCGCTCATCTACTCTGTACTCACCAGAGACCAGTGTTGCTACGAATTGTTCAAGTTCATCAAAGTTTATATCAGCCAAAAAACCGAGTGTTCCTGCATAAATACCAAAAACAGGTATGTCATATGTAAAAGAGCGTCGTACTGCAGATATAAGTGTACCGTCACCGCCAAGAGTGACAATGGCATCTGTACTTTTACAGAGTATGTCAAACTCCATACCCATCACACCGATCATCCCTGCACTTATACTATCTAAAAGGACATCAATATTGTAAGCATTGAAAATTCTTTCAAGTTGATAAAAATGTTCTTTTAACTCAGGAGTTGAAGGACGTAATACAACACCAATTTTTTTAATTGTTTTTGTTTTCAAAATTACTCATTTATCTATTTATTTTGTCAATTATACTATATTTAGGTATAATCGCGAAAATTATTTATACAGGACTCTATATTTTGAGAACTCATTATTGTACAGATTTAAATGAAACTAATGTTGGAGAAGATGTTGTTCTAACTGGTTGGGCTAATAACTATCGTGACCATGGCGGAATTATTTTCATAGATTTACGTGACAAAACTGGCTTGATCCAGCTTACTTGTGATCCGGAAGACTCTAAAGAAGCACATAAAGTTGCTAATAGCGTCCGTGATGAGTATGTACTCATTGCAAAAGGAAAAGTTCGTCTTCGTGGGGAAGGCCTAACAAATCCACGCCTAAAAACAGGTTCTATAGAGATCGTAGTTGACGAACTTATCATTGAAAACAAATCTGCTCCTGTTCCATTTGTAATTGGTGATAAGAATGTTGGAGAAGAGACACGATTAAAGTACCGTTATTTAGAACTTCGTGATCCGGATATGTATGAAGTATTCCGTCTTCGCTCAAAAGCGGCTATCGCTGCAAGAAATATTCTTGATGCGAACGGCTTTTTAGAGGTTGAAACTCCTGTACTTACAAAATCAACTCCAGAAGGTGCAAGAGATTATCTTGTTCCATCTCGTGTACATAACGGTGAGTTCTATGCTCTGCCTCAATCTCCACAACTTTTCAAACAACTTTTGATGGTTGGCGGTTTTGACAGATACTTCCAAATCGCGAAATGTTTCCGTGATGAAGACCTAAGAGCAGACAGACAACCTGAATTCACACAAATAGATGTTGAGATGAGTTTTTG
>CAZCMR010000035.1:0-15329 GCA_964499805.1 uncultured Sulfurimonas sp. | reverse complement strand
TATGATTCTATGATAGCTAACTATATGAACGAGCGTTTTAATGAAGGTTTTGGTGAGAAGCAGTTTATCGTAGGAAATAAAGTTATGAATACCCGTTATGGTGAAAACCCTCACCAAAAAGGTGCACTGTATGAATTTGACAAACACTACTCAGATAACTTTAAAACACTCAAAGGTGAAGCAAGTTTTAACAACTTAAATGACTTGAGTGGTGCAGTGAAAATTGCCTCTGCGTTTGGTGATGAGAACGCTGTATGTATCACTAAACATGGAAACCCTTGTGGATTTGCTATAAGAGATAATTTAGTAGATGCATATACTGAAGCGTTGAAGTGTGACCCTGTCTCTGCGTTTGGCGGAGTGGTTGCAGTAAACGGTGTTGTAACGAAAGAGCTGGCTGAAAAAATGAATGAGATCTTTTTAGAGGTTATTATCGCTGGTCGCATAACCCCTGAAGCACAAGAGGTTTTTGCTGCTAAAAAACGTATCAAACTTTTTGAAATGGGTAGTGACAAGTTAGTGTTGGCAAATGATAAAAAAGATTTTAAACACATTGACGGCGGATTTGTTTTCCAAGATGCAGATAAAGTGAAAGATGATGAAGTAAAAAATGCGAAACTTGTTTCTAAAAATGCAGCAACTCCAGAAGAGATGAAAGATTTGGAGATCGCTTATAAAGTAGCAAGTCTTACAAAATCCAACTGTGTTGTATATGTGAAAAATGCTGCAATGGTTGCAGTCGGTATGGGTATGACAAGCCGTGTTGATGCTGCTCAGTGTGCGCTCAAAAAAGCAAAAGAGATGGGACTTGATGTAACTGGAGCAGCACTTGCGAGTGAAGCTTTCTTCCCATTTCGTGACTCTATCGATGCAGCTGCAGCTGCGGGTGTGAAAAATGTCATAGAACCGGGTGGTTCGATCCGTGATGAAGAGATTATTGAAGCTGCCAATGAGTTTGGTATGAGTCTTTATTTCTCTGAGATTCGTCACTTCTTACATTAAAAGCAACTTTATACTCTTCCAATCAAGGTTTTTACACCTTGATTGACATCCACTCAACTTATATGATATAATTCACTTAAATAAAATAAATATTATATTATATAGGATGTGAACATGAGTAAATCATTATACGACACGCTTGAAGTATCTTCAAACGCAAGCGAAACAGAAATAAAAAAAGCATATAGAAAATTAGCACGTAAATATCACCCTGATGTTAATAAAGATAAAGATGCAGAAGAAAAATTCAAAGAGATCAATGCTGCATATGAGATACTGAGCGATAAAGAGAAAAAAGCGCAGTATGATCAGTATGGCGACAGTATGTTTGGTGGTCAAAATTTCCATGACTTTTCAAAAAACACGGGTGGACAAGCTGACTTGGATGAAATTTTAAGACAAATGTTCTCCGGTGGAGGTGGTTTTGGCGGCTTTAGCGGAGCATCAGGATTTAGTTCAAGTGGTTTTGGCGGTGCACGACAGCAGTACCAAGAACCAAATTTGGATATAGAGTCAAGTGTCACGATTCCTTTTAGTACGGCAATACTGGGAGGTTCTCACTCTGTTTCTATCAATGGTGAACGTTTTGACATTAAAATTCCAGCCGGTGTAAAAAGCGGTGAGAAAATGAGAGTCAAAGGTAAAGGGCATGCCCAAGGTGGACGTGCGGGAGACCTATTCTTAAAAATTACAGTAGCTCCAAGTCCAGAGTATGAGAGAGAGGGCGATGATTTGGTTAAAACCATAGATGTACCTCTCTATGCTGCACTTTTTGGTGAAAAAGTTTCTGTTCAAACACTAGAGAAAGAGATAAAACTTAAAATTCCAAAAAATACGAAAAACGGACAAAGATTTCGTGTCAAAGGAATGGGTGCAATGAATCGCAAAACAAAAACAAGAGGTGATTTGTATCTAAAAGCAAATATTATCTTGCCAAATGTGGATGAATTAGATGCAGATTTAGTTGAAATAATGAAAGAAAAATTACCTAAAACTCTGTAGGAGGGTAGCAATATGCATACATATGATGAACCGGTTTATCTTATTAGTATCGTTTCTAAAATTTTGGATATTCATCCTCAAACATTACGTCAATACGAGAGAGAGAACCTTATTACCCCTTCACGTTCAGATGGGCGCATCAGACTCTACTCTCAACGAGATATCGACAGAATTAAACTTATACTGCGTTTAACAAGAGAGCTTGGTGTAAACTTGGCTGGTGTAGATATTATTTTAAATCTAAAAGAGACTATTGATTCTATGGAACGTGAAATTGCAGAGTTACGTCACGATGTGCAAGTGGCTAAAAATGCTCACTCTGTTGCTCCTGAGAAGTCATTGGTCGCCAAACGCAGTCTCTATGAGATGGTTATTTTTAAAGATTAAAAGATTTTACTCTTTTAATCTTTCTATATTTGCTCCTATTTTTTGAAGCTTGCTCTCAAGTGCTTCATACCCTCTGTCAAGATGATAGATTCTATGGATATTTGTCTCATCCGTAGCTACAAGTGCTGCCAAAACAAGTGCACTTGATGCTCTTAAGTCAGTCGCCATAACATCAGTTCCACTCAGTTCTGTTTTTCCATTGACTGTAGCAGTATGTCCGTTGAGTGTTATATCTGCTCCCATACGTTGGAGTTCACTGACATGCATAAATCTGTTTTCAAAAAGTTTTTCTTCAATTATTGAGACACCCTCAGCCTGTGTTGCAAGTGCTAAAAATTGTGCCTGCATATCGGTTGGGAAAGCAGGGTACTCTTGAGTAATGATTTTCACAGGTTTTATTCTCTGTGCCGGATGGATAGTAATAGTATCATTTGTGATAGTGAAACTGCTTCCCATCTCCTCAAGTTTTGAGAGTACTGCGCCGAGATGTTTTGGTTCAACATTTGTCAGTGTGAGCTCATTTTTTGTAATGGCACCTGCACAAAGGTAGGTTCCCGCTTCAATTCTATCTGGAATAACGTCAAAATCTTTTATATCAAGTAGTGTACCATCACTTCCGTGTATCTCTAAAATTGCAGTTCCGATACCTTTGATAAGAATACCGCTTTTTGCAAGTATCTCACAGAGTTGTACGACCTCCGGTTCTCTTGCTGCGTTTGTAATGGTTGTTACACCTTTTGCCAAAGCTGCAGCCATAATGATGTTTGCAGTTCCTGTTACTGTTATTTTATCGAAGATAATCTCACAACCATGTAGACCGTTTGGCGTTGTAGCTTGAATATATCCTGCTTTGATGTCTATATGTGCACCCATCTGTTCAAGTGCTTTGAGATGTAGATCGATTGGCCTCTGTCCTATTGCACAACCACCTGGCAAGGAGACTTCACAGTGACCAAAACGGGCAAGGATAGGACCTAAAACCAAGATAGAGGCACGCATTGTTTTTACAATGTCGTATGTTGCTTTTGTCTCGTTGATAGTAGACGTGTCAACTCTCACAGATTTATGTGAAAAGTCGCAATCAGCACCAAGTTTTGACAGTAGTTTTAAAAGTGTTTTTATATCTACCACATCAGGTAGGTTGCTGATCGTAAGGGGATGCTTAGCAAGAATCGTCATTGCTATAAGTGGAAGAGAGGCATTTTTTGCACCTGAAATCTCTACCTTACCTTGAAGTGTTTTTGTTGCGTGTATTTTTAGATAATCCATAAGTCTCTTTATAATTGTAAAGTAATTTCAAATTATACCTAATTTTGATATACTTTTATTAAAGGAAGTGGTATGAGTTCAGCCCTTGACAGGTTAAAAAATTTAACAAATAAGATATCAGGTTATGAGACTGCAAGAAAAGAGAATCTCAGACGTTTGAAAAAGCTTTTTGAAGAGTTGGATATTGTACAAAAAGTGGATGTGTTTGAGGATATATTTGACTTTAAAGCTATTAATCTTTCAGGTGCATCATTACAAAAAGAGGACTTGGGTGAGATAAAAAAAGGAAAATATCTACAAATTCTGGCGATAAGCTATGATAAAGAGGCTGTGAAAAAGAGTAAAAATATCTCACTTGGCTATTTTGGCAGGGCAGAAAATGTTGATGTCGACTTTAAGAACAGTGTTGTTGAATTTGTTATACGTTATAGGTTTGAGAAGAGTTTTATAACTCTTGAGCATTATAATGAAATGCTTGGTGAATTTGGAAAAGAGGGTGCGTAGATTTTACTTCTATTTATGGTTAAAATGGGCGCTATATGTAACTTTTTCGAGTCTTGTATTTGCAGTGCTGGTTGCTGCGTTTAGTACGCTTTTTATCTACTGTAATCAAGGGTGCGTCACTCTTACTCCTAAAGTTTATATGGCACTTTTTAAAATTTTTCAATTTTGGTTTGCGCTTGCATGGAGTGTGACACTTTTACTCTCTCTATTTTTGAGTTTGAAGCATATCTTTAACCGTTGTTATGCCCATTTTCAGCTTATTTTATTTACGTGCCCAGATGAGAATAAACAGCGTGAAAAAATAGAGAAGATAGGATATGGTGACTTGGTTAAAGTATGGAGAAAATGGTTTATGCTCCTTATCTGGCTTGTAGGCGCACAGATGGTGATAGCTTTTATCTTTATGAAACTGTTTGGTAGTTCACTGTCTCTTTTTGAATGGTTCAATATCTATCTGTTATATCTTTTTGTCCTTATTGGCGGATATTTTTCTTTTATTATTTTGAGTGCAAAATGTAAAAAAGTAAAAGTAGTAAAATGTTGATGTTTTTAGATTTGCAAACAACAGGTGTAGAAGTCTCAGATGTAATTTGTGCTATTGCTCTGCTTTATGATGACAAGTTGGATGCAGAGCTTATCAATGAAGGCAAAAAGATACCGCCTATTGCATCAAGTGTGCATAATGTAACGAATGAGATGATAGAGAATGCTGCTGCGTTTAAGAAGAGCGATATTTATGAGTTTTTAGTCAAACACAATACAAAAGAGAGTGTATTAGTGACACATAATGCTAATTTTCATCTTCAAATGCTCTCCTCTCACGGTTTGGACTGGCATGGTGATATTGTAGATACTATGCGTGTCTGTAAACATCTTATGCCAGAGTGTGAACTTTTTTCCTTGCCATTTTTGCGATATGAGTTGAAACTCTATAAACAGGAGAAGAGTCTTAAAGAGAAGTATGGCATTAAATGTGCTTTGTTTGCCCATGATACTAAAAGTGATGTTATGATTACAAAATTACTTTTTGAAGTTTTAAGTGAGATGACAACACTAAAGAATATGGAAGAGTTGAGTTTTAAAAAAGTGCTTTTAGATAAACTCCCTTTTGGAAAATATCAGGGTAGGTATATTGAAGAGATTTTGGAACTAGACAGAAATTATCTACAGTGGATGTTACAATTAACTGAACTGGATGAAGATTTAAAATACTCTTTAGAGTATTATTTATAAGGATAGAGATGAAAGTAGCTGTTGCATGCCACTCACCGCTTTTGCAAAAATCATTAGAGATTTTTTTAAATAAATATTTGAGTTCATCAAAAAAGAGCGATATTGTCATAAGAGATGAAGAGTGTCTCGACGATGCAAAATGTTTTTATATTGCAAGTAATGAAAAAGCAGATTTGATGAAACCTTTTTCAAAAGCACAGTTGGTTTTGGCGCTTGAAAAGAAGTATAATGAACTTTATCCACGAACCGTGAGTGGATCAAACGCAGTGCATAAAAACAATAATGTAGAAGCACTTGACTTTAAAATTTTAGAAAAACGTATAGAGTATCTTACAAAAGAGTACCAAGAAAATATCCTACGGGCAGTGAAAGCATTTTATGAAAAATAGACAACTTACAAAAAAAATAATCGCAGGCAAGTTCAAGGGCAAAACACTTAACCTTCCCTCTAAAACAACAACAAGAAGCTCAAAAACAATAGTTTTGGAATCTTTTTTCAATACTTTACAGTTTGAGATAGTCGATGCTAATTTTGTCGAGGTTTTTTCAGGAAGCGGCTCTATCGGTCTTGAAGCGCTGAGTCGTGGAGCTAAAAAGATATACTTTATGGAAAAAGAGAGAGATGCCCTTAAAACTCTTAAGTCAAATATCGCAAAAACGGATCCAAATGCTTGTGAAGTCTTTGGCGGAGACAGTTTTGTAAATATAAACGCAGTAGTGGCAGCTTTGAAAAAACAGAATGAAGATGCTTATTTTTATATTGACCCACCTTTTAGTATACGCGAAGGGATGGAGGATATTTATGATAAGACACTGCGTTTGATAGAAAACTTACCGCAAAAAAGTGTGAAGATGATTATTGTCGAACATATGAGCGGATTAGAGATTCCTCATATGATAGGCAGCTACAAACAGCAAAAATCTAAAAAATTTGGTAATACCACACTTACTTATTTCAATATGGAATAATTATTGCTAAATCTTTATTACAATTAAGGATTTATGCATGAAATATATACTGTTGTTTTTACTTTTCTACTCATCATTAAACGCAACAAAGATTGCTGATATATCAAGTATTCTCGGAGTACGCGAAAATCAGATCATCGGTTATTCTCTTGTTGTTGGTTTGAAAAAAACAGGTGATGGAACTACATCAAAGTTTACTCTTCAATCTATTTCAAATATGTTAAAAGCTATGAATATTGATATGAACCCCATAGATATCAAATCAAAAAATGTAGCCGCAGTTGTAGTAACAGCAAGAATGAAGCCTTTCGCTCGTCAAGGAGATAAGTTTGATGTTATTGTATCGTCTATAGGTGATGCAAAATCACTAGAGGGCGGAACACTTCTTATGACGCCGCTCAAAGGGGTGGATGGTAAGATTTATGCACTTGCTCAAGGTTCTCTCAGTATTGGTGGGCGCAATGAAAGAGGTGCAGGAAGTGAGTCTCATCCTACAAGTGGTGTGGTTTACAGTGGCGGTATTATTGAACGTGAAATTAACAGTAATATTTTTAATCAGCAATATGCGACTCTCTCTTTAAAAGAGTCGGGTTTTAAAAATGCAGTCTCAGTACAAAAGGCCATAAACAAGTTTTATGCAACACAGGTGGCTGTAGCGATGGATTCAAGAAGTATTAAACTCAAGTGTCCTAAAAATCGTTCAATGATTGAGTTTTTAGCAGAGGTTCAAGAGATAGATATGAACTACCAGCCAAAGAACAAAATAATTATAAATGAGAGAACTGGCACTATTGTTGCTGGTGTAAACATAGAACTAAAACCTATCATTTTGACACATGGTGATATTACGATTAAGATAGTTGAAGATAAGACCGTACCGACCCCTGAGGGTTCAATGAAAGTAGACAATAATCTTGTTATTGGGCTGAATCAAAACGAGATATATACAAAAGACGGAACAACTACTGTTGCAAATCTTGTACGCTCTTTGGACAAGTTAGGTGCTACTCCTAAGGATATAATATCTATACTTGAAGCAATGAAAAGTGCAGGAAGTATTTCTGCTGATTTAGAGGTGATATAATGAGTTATGGTATGAATGCTGTGGCAATGAAAGCACAGATGGCAACACAAAGCAGTAATGTTCCCAAAATAGATGCGCAAGCAGAAGATAAAGAACTTAAAAAACAGACAGATGCTTTTGAATCTGTACTGATTAAAATGTTGATGGATAATGCCATGAAAGATGAGAAAAATATTTTTTCATCTCAAAATGATCCCGGAGATAAAATCTACAAATCTATGTATAGGGATGAGCTCTCAAAAGCGAGTGCTGGTAGTTTTGGATTTTCACAAATGCTGTATGATTATTTATCAAGAAAGAACTCCTGATTTAACTTAAGAAAATTATTTATTTGCCGATATGAAGCTATATAAATAAGGTTTGTGAAAAGCGAACTTATAAGGAAAGATTATGATTTCGAATTTAAATAATTCAGCGGTGAAGTTAGCGTATGTAAATGCAACAAAAGCTTCTCAGCAAAAAGAGAGCGCAGGTGGGACTACCACTGCACAAAATGGCAGTGATAAGATAGAAAAACTCAAAGAGGCTATCGCTTCTGGTGAGTATAAAGTGGACTTGCCTGCTTTGGCAAATAAAATGGCTGACGAGTTGCTTTAAAGATTAAAGAACGGGGGTGTACAATGTTGACACATCATTTAAAAAATACTTTAATAGATTTAGAAGATTTAATTCTGATGACAGAATCAGATATAAAAGATATAAAAATTGCGCAGCATGACCCTCAGTTTGAAAGACTTTCAATTAAAGAAGAGAAGATTAAAAGTTTTGAAGCAAAAAAAGCAATGATAGACCATGAAATTTCATCTTTGATGAGTGCTCATCCTGACATTGAACTCCCTCAACTTTTAAACGAAGAACAGCATCAACTTTTAGAAGAGTTAAAATTCAAGCTCTCAAGACTGCGTGAGGTAAACAAAGAGTATGCGAAACTTGTAGTTATCGTCAGTAATTTATATAATACTTTTTTGGAAAGATTAGTACCTACAGAGATGCAAGGGTATAAAAAAGTTGCGAGCAAAGATGCCGCTATTTTAAAAGTACGAGCATAAAATGTCTACTATATTCAATACACTAAACATCGGTTATACTGGGTTAAACGCAGCACAGGTCGGGATAAATACAACGGGTCATAATATTGCAAATGCAGAGAATGAAGGATATACCAGGCAGCGTGTTGTTACTTCTGCAGCAACACCCATTTCTCTTAGACCAGGACAGGTTGGAAATGGTGTAGATATTCAAGACATTAAACGTGTTTTTGATAATTTTGTATTTGATAGGTACAATGGAGTCTCTTCTGATAAAGAGTATAGTGATTTTGAGAGACAGACACTTGAAGAGCTCTCAACATATTTTCCCGAGATTGATGGTGTAGGTGTAAAAGCTGATATGGCGGAATTTTATAATATGTGGCAGACTTTTGCGGATAATCCTGATAATGATGCGATTAAAGTAGCTTTAGCTAAACAAACAGAGACACTTTCAAAACATATTAAGCAAACACAAGATCAGGTCTTGACACTACAGCAGCAAATGAATGATCAGTTGGCAGTGAATATTAACCAAGTAAATGATTTGGCAAAACAGCTCGCAGAGATAAATATCTCTATAGATAATGCGGAAAATGGAAGTGACTACAGTGCAAATGATTTGCGGGACAAACGTAATGTTTTGGAGAGAAGTCTCTCTAGACTTATAGGTGCAGAGGTAAATCAGGGACAATTAGAGGCAAATATCCAAATAGATAGTAACTCAAATACGAGAACGGGGAGCTATACGCTTAGCGTGAATGGTTTTAATATTGTAGACGGTAACACTTTTCATCCACTGCGTTTAGATAATGAAGATAATCAGTTCGGTTTTTATGATGTGTCATATGAGCGGCAAGATGGTACTTTAATTCCTATGAATGAAGAGATTCAGGGCGGAAAAATTGGTGCAATATTGGATCTGCGCGGTGGAGCACTTGATACTACGAGCGGTATGCCCGTTGATGGTGTTATTCAAAATACAGTAACAGATTTGGATGCATTTGCCAAAGGTTTAATAGAATCAACCAATAATCTTTATGCACAGAGTGCTTCAGTGAGAAAAGAGTCCAATATCATTGAACTTGATGCTTCAAACTCACTAGTCAGTTCTGAAATTGGGATAAAAGAGGGCTCTTTTGAAGTTGTTATATATGATATTGATGGAAATGCAGTTGCAAGCAGAACAATAAATATTGACTCGGCTACATCAATGTCCAATGGAAGTAATTCTATTAAAGCACAAATAGAAGCAAATAAAGATGATAACGGAGATTCAAATGCAACGAATGATGTCGATGACTATCTTTTATTTAATTATGCTCCATCTGCTACGGGTGAACAAAAGTTAGAATTTTTTATCACTCCTCAGTCGATGGCAAAAGGGTATAGCTTCTCAATTAAAGATAATTTTACAGATAACTCTTTCAATTCAGGAACGAACTTTGCAGGTGCTTTAGGTCTTGGCAGGTATTTTGACGGAAAAAATGCTCGAGATATTCAATTGACAGATACTCTGCAAGATAATCCAACCTTTATTCATGCTGGATACTCCTCAAGTGCAGGTGATAATCGTTTAGCACTTAATATGGTACAACAGCAGTTTGAAAAATATGATTTTGAGGTAGGTTCTGATACTTATAATGCGACACTATATGGTATGTTTGATATAACAAGCACATATGTCGGTATCTCTACAAACTCTGCTATAACTAGAAATGACACGGTCACTACACAGTTTAATGCAACAGAGCTGGAATATAATTCCGTATCTAAAGTAAGTATTGATGAAGAGATGACAAATTTGATAAAATACCAGACATCATATGGTGCAGCGGCAAAAGTTATTACAACAGTTGATCAGATGATGCAAACTCTCTTAGGTATTAAACAGTAAGCTATGCCTGTTTTCAGCATTGCTTTGTTACTTTTTCTTTTTTGTTTCTCTTTTTTTGGCTCCTATTTTTATGGGTTGAATGCTTATGCGCTGGATGCTCACTCCATACTTCTACCTCCTTCAGTAGAACATCTTTTAGGAACAGACAGACTTGGCAGAGATATCTTAGCCCGTTTGATTGAAGGCGGAAAGGTTTCTTTAATTATCGGTGTTGGAAGTGCTTTTATAGCCTCTTTCATAGGACTTATATATGGCTCTTTAGCAGGATATTTACGAGGAAGTTTTGATAAAGTATTTGTTGTAAGTGTTGATCTGTTTTTGACCTTTCCTACTTTCTTTTTACTTTTGGCTCTTGTGAGTTATGTAAATGCATCTGTTCTTGTTCTGATTGTTATTATATCTGTAACGGGATGGATGACAACAGCACGGCTTATCCGCTCTGAGAGTTTTAAAATAACTTCGCAGCCCTATATTAAAATATTAAATATTGCAAAGGTCAATAAATTTAAAATATTGATGAAGTATTATGCTCCGATATTGGCACCAATCTATTTTGTGAGTTTCACTTTTGGAGTGGGCGGGGCAATTCTGGCAGAGTCTTCTCTTAGTTTTTTGGGATTAGGAATAGTGGCTCCACAGATGAGCTGGGGTACAATACTCAGTGGTGGAAAAGATGTTGTTGATATTGCTTGGTGGGTCAGTTTTTTTCCGGGTCTTATGATATTTTTGGTAACGTTTTCACTTATAAATATTTCCAATTATCTTCAAACACTAACAAATCAAAAAGAGATACAAGGGTAAATATATGAAAGATATACGACTAGGATATTATGTTATAACAGTAGCAGCTATTGTGATAGTCCTTGCCGGTATTAAAAGTGCATCAGCTATTATCGTTCCTTTCTTGTTCTCTTTGTTTATTGCGATTATTCTTTCTCCTTCATACGGTTTTTTGCAAAAAAAAGGTCTGCCCTCTGGAGTCGCACTAGTTGTGGTGATCTTCTCTTTTATGATTTTTTTAGCTGCAATAGCGACTTTGATAGGAAACTCCTTACAAAGTTTCAGTGCAAATATAGACAACTATACACAACAGCTCAGTGCCTATTATATTTCACTAGCACAAATTACACAAAATTTAGGGATAGATATGCCTGCTGAAGAGTTCTCTAATTTTGTAAATCCTAAGCAGATTATGATTTTTGTAAGTTCTATGCTCAAAGGTATGGGATCCGTCTTTACAAATGGTTTTGTGATTTTGCTTACAGTTGTTTTTATGCTGCTAGAGACGAAAAGTTTTAATCATAAAATAGATATGCTGGACAATAACAAGGAGACAAAAGAACATATACAAAAAATAGTCACAAAGATAAAAGAGTATATGACTTTAAAAGCTATTATTTCTCTTTTTACGGGCTTAATTGTTTGGATAGCTCTTTTTATAATAGGAACTGATTATGCATTTTTGTGGGCAGTTTTGGCATTTTTATTGAACTTTATTCCAAATATCGGTTCAATGATTGCAGCTATACCTGCAGTTCTCATTACTTTGGTGCAATTAGGATCTGCCTCAGCACTTTTAGTGGGTGGTTTATATATAGCTATCAATATGATTATCGGTTCTGTTATTGAGCCTAGAGTGATGGGTAAAGGACTGGGACTCTCTACCCTTGTTGTTTTTTTATCACTTCTTTTTTGGGGTTGGCTTCTGGGAATGGTGGGTATGCTTTTATCCATACCGCTTACCATTATCATAAAGATAATTTTATATGAAAACAAGAATACACGATGGGTCTCCATTTTACTGGATTCTGCTAATAGTTTAGAAACTAAAGTAAAATAAAGAGCAAAGTTGATATACTCACTCCATGATTTTAATGATAGATAATTATGATAGTTTTACATACAATATTGTCCAGTACTGCAGAGAATTGGGTGCTGATTTAAAAATAATTCGAAATGATGAGATGAGTCTAAAAGAGATTGAAGCATTAGGACCTGAGAAGATTATCATATCACCTGGTCCTGCTTCACCTGACGAAGCAGGAATTACACTTGATGTGATTCGCTACTTTAAAGATAAAGTGCCTATTTTAGGAATTTGTCTTGGTCATCAGAGTATCGCACAGGTTTTTGGCGGAGATGTCGTACGTGCAAAAAATATGATGCATGGTAAAACATCTCTAATGAAGCAAACACAGCCGTGTGCAATTTTTAAAGATATTCCCACTACTTTTATAGCGACACGTTATCACTCTCTTATTGTTGATAAAAAAACTTTACCTGAAGTAATAGAACCTACTGCGTTTAGTAGTGATGATGATGAAATTATGGCTCTAAAAATCAAAGATAAAGAGATTTATGGTGTACAGTTTCATCCTGAATCTATTATGAGTGAATATGGCCATGAAATGATAGGTAATTTTCTAAAATTATGAACTCAAAACTCATCTTTTTCTTAATTTTAGGATTAGATGCACTTATTTTACTGTTTGAAACATCCCATCTCTCCATCTCTTACAATGAAGCATTGCTTTTGTATGGGGATAAATCGCTTCTTCAACAGCTTAGTTACTTTTTTATAAATATTTTTGGACAAAATGATATAGCACTGCGTTTAGGGATGATTCTACTTCATTTGGGCAGTGTTGTTTTACTTTACTTAATTTCTAAAAAATACCTGAAATCCGAAAGAAACAGGCTTTGGTTAGTCCTGATATTTGTCTTATTACCGGGTGTAATTAGTGCTGCTTTGGTTGTTAATCATGCTGGCGTGATTATTTTTGGACTTTTGTTATATATCTATTTGAGTAGTAAAATAATAGATGAAAGATACATTTTTTTACTCCTATTTGTATATGCACTGCTGGATTCAGGTTTTTCCTATCTTTTTTTAGGGCTTGGAGTGTATTATTATTTTGCAAAAAACAGATGGATGTTTCTTTCTAATTTGGGACTCTATATTCTTTCGATCAGCCTCTATAATATAAAAATACACGGCTCTCCAAGTGGACATTTTTTGGATATTCTTGGCTTGTACAGTGCAATTTTTACACCGATAATTTTTATATATATTTTTTATGTACTCTATAAACGATACCTAACACATAAAATCGATAAGCTTTGGTATATTTCAACCACAGCCTTAATCATATCTTTGATACTTTCATTTAGACAAAGAATAGATATAGAAGTATTTGCTCCGTACCTAATAGTCTCTTTGCCTTTAGTTGCACAAAGTTTTTCCTCATCCTACAGAGTACGTGTCAAAGAGTTTCGTAAAAAATATAAATTTATTTTTATTATTTCTCTTATGTTTTTGCTTTTCAACGCATTTGTTGTGTTTTTTAACCAAGAGCTTTACCGTTTCATAGATAATCCAAAGAAGCATTTTGCATATGATATGCATGTGGCAAAAGAGTTGGCAAATTATTTAAAAGCAAATGATATTAGGTGTGTAAAAACAGATTATAAAATGCAATTAAGATTGAAATTTTACGGTATAGATGAGTGTAATAGTATAATTTTAAAAGAGTTGTCTTTAGATAAGATAAAAACTGCAAATGTAACTATAAGTTACAGTAATCAACCGGTATATAGAGCTTATGTTACAAAAATAAACAATAGATAAACCAATTTAATATCAAATATAAACAAAAGATATTTATTAAAAAGTTTATGCTACAATGCTCCTCAAATATCAAAATAGGGAGTTTCTATGGCTCAAAAAGCGATACGTGAATACGACGGTAAAGCACTTTTTTCTAAACAGTGGGAAAAATATTTTAGTGGATTCCATTATGGGTTCAAATCTGTTCTTGTAACTAGTGGAGCAGAACTTTTAGCGAAAGCTGAAGAACATGGTTTCGAGTGGCTAAAACAAGAGCCATTGGTTGCTAAGCCAGATATGTTGTTTGGTAAGCGTGGTAAAAATGATTTAGTATTGTTTAAAACAAACAAACCTGGTGATGTGACTTTAGCAGATGCAGCAAAATGGATTGATGAAAAAATGTCACATGAAACTACACTTCTTTCAGGGCAACACGGTACATTAACTCACTTTATTGTTGAGCCATTTACTCCGCACTCTCAAGAGCAAGAATACTATATTTCAGCTACATGTGTTGGTGAAGATGATGTTCTTTATTTGTCTGCTGAAGGTGGTATGGAAGTTGAAGAAGGTTGGGATGAAAAAGTAAATGAAGTAGTTATCCCGATAGATATGACTGATACTGAAATTGAACGTGAAATCAAAGCAAATATCCCTGCTGATATTCCTGAAGAAAACAGAGCAAACTTTGAAGCATTTGCATTTGCATTTTTCAAATTCTACAGAGACTTAAATTTTGCATACTTAGAGATCAATCCTATTGTTATGCTTGAAAATAACAACATGGCAATTCTTGACCTTGTTGCTCGTCTTGATGACACGGCTGGATTTATGATGAAAGATGTTTGGGGCGATATTGAGTATCCTACTGCGTTTGGAATGGAAGACCAGTCTCCTGAAGAAAAAGCGATCGCAGAAGCAGACAGTAAATCAGGTGCTTCACTGAAACTTACTATTTTAAATCCAATGGGTAGAGTATGGACTATGGTTGCAGGTGGTGGTGCCTCAGTTGTTTATGCAGATACTATTGCTGATTTTGCTGAAGCGACTGGCGGTTCAATCGCAGATTTAGCGAATTATGGTGAATACTCAGGTGGACCGACAACAGGTGAAACAAAATTCTATGCAGATACTATAATTGACTTAATGACTCGTCATAAAGATCCAAAAGGTCAAGATAAAATTTTAATTATTGGTGGAGCAATCGCTAACTTTACTGATGTTGCTAAAACTTTTACAGGTATTATCCAGTCTTTTGAAGAGAATGCTGACAAAATCAAAGAACATAATACTAAAATCTATGTTCGCCGTGGTGGACCAAACTATGAAAAAGGTTTAAAAGATATT
>CAZCMR010000034.1:0-15528 GCA_964499805.1 uncultured Sulfurimonas sp. | reverse complement strand
CACTTTGCCCTCATAGTCGGGGTAGATAAATCCATACTTGACAAACCTTTGGTAAGACAGACACAATTGACTTTGGATTTTTAACAAATAATGATATATTACCTCTACTAATAAAATAAGGATCTATAAAATGAAAAAAACTCTCTTAACAATGCTGTTTTTAGCAGCTTCTCTCTCAGCCCTTGAGATACAACATACTACAGTAAAATTCACTGCGTTTAAGACATATGCCAAAAAAGGTGTCAGTGGTGTTTTTGACAAAGTAAAAGTACAAAGTAAACAAGGCAGTGATGTTCAAGCCCTTCTCTCAAACGCAGTGGCAGACATTGATACAAGCAGCGTAAACAGTGGGAATAAAGGACGTGATATTAAACTTGTTTCAAAGTTTTTTGATGTACAAAATGTTAAAAATATTAAAGCAAAACTCTCTCATATAGACAAAAGCTCACTTATCGCTGCTATCACGATGAATGGTAAAACTTTGAATATTCCTATGAGCTATACTGTTGCAAATGGTACTATCAATGCAAAAGGAACAATAGATTTGGCTGATTTTGATATGATTCCTTCACTTAAAGCTATCAACAAAGCATGTTATGACCTGCACCAGGGAAAAACTTGGCAAGACGTGGATATCTACTTTAATATAGCATACAAATAAGATGAACCGTAGAGATTTTTTAACTACTGCAACTCTTACTTCTGCAGCCGCTGCGTTTAGCGGTTGTAATGAAGGAAAACATGTTGCCATTGACTACTCAAAACATCCCAAACAACATGACACCGTAAAACATATAAATATCAATAGAAACAAAAAGAGTGTTATAAAACTGGCAACAAGCTGGCCTGCACATTTTCCTATCATGGGGACAGGTGTAGAGAAGTTTGCAAAACGGATTGCAGATATCAGTGGTGGTTCTTTAGAGATAAAGATATATCCTAAAAATGTTCTAGTCCCTGCACTGGCTGTTTTTGATGCAGCAAGCAGTGGGCAGATAGATGCTTTTCACTCCGGACCATACTACTGGAAAGGAAAAAATTCTGCTTTTTCACTCTACAGCGGTATCCCTTTTGGCTTTACTGCCGAGGAAGTTAACTCATGGATGCTTTATGGCGGAGGGATGGAACTTTGGCGCGAGCAGTATGCAAAATACAATCTACACCCATTTTTAGGCGGAAACACTAACATTCAAATGGGTGGCTGGTTTAGAAAGCCCATTAACTCTTTAGCTGATATGCAGGGACTAAAGATGCGTATTCCGGGACTTGGCGGAGAAGTCTTCTCAAAAATGGGAGTAAATCCTATCCTTTTACCTGCCGGAGAGATTTATACTTCACTAGAGCGCGGCGTCATAGATGCTACTGAGTGGGTTGGTCCCGCACTGGACATCAAAATGGGCTTTTACAAAGTTGCACCCTATTACTACTCCGGCTGGCATGAGCCCGGTTCAGTTTTGGAGTTGACATTTAACAAACAGGCATGGAATAAACTTGCGTTTGAACATCAGTCGATGATAGAGGTCGCAAGCAGTGAGCTCAATGCAAATATGGCGACAGATTTTCATGCGCAGAATATTCATGCTCTTAAAAAACTCAAAAGTCTTGATGTAAAACTTGCAAAATTTCCTGAGGATGTCACACAGGCAGGTAAAAAAGCGCTGCAAGAAGTTATTATGGAATTAAGTACACAAAACAGTGAATTTGCCAAAGTATATGCTTCCATCAAAGAACATCTTGAACTCTCAAAACAATGGAGTGATGCAAGTTTGGGATATTTTTTAAATATTAGATAATATTAGCTCTTGTTGTTTGCTTTAAAGTAGTAATATTGCAAAAAATATTTGAAAGAAAACTTATTGAAACAACTACTCCTTACAGCAATACTTCTGCCAACACTCCTCTTAGCCTCATATCGGGGTTATCTGTATGATAAAAACACCTCTTTACCGATAGCAAATGCACATATAAGTGATTCTAAAATCACGACTACAAGTGATATAAACGGCTCTTTTTTTATTGACTCCAACGAGAGTAGATACCACGTAAAAGCTTGTGGATACAGACCTTTTTCATTCAGAAGTGATCTAAACGCAACGGCTATATATCTAAGACCTATAAAGGTCAAAGCACTCTACCTTACCTTTTGGGGTGCAAGTAACAACTCCAAAACACTCAAAAATATCTTAAATATCATTGATAAAACAGAAGCAAACGCAGTGGTCGTTGATGTGAAAAATGAGTATGGTTCTACATCTTTTTGGACAGAATTTGAGCAGGCAAACAGTTATGGTGCACATAAAAATCGTACTAATCGTGATATTAAAAAGTTTATTAAAACAATGAAAGAACACGACATTTATACCATCGCACGAATTGTAACTTTTAAAGATGAGATTCAAGCTTCGAACAATACTGACTATGCAATTAAGAGAGAGAGCAATAACTCTATCTGGAGAAACCATGACAAAATGGCGTGGGTCGATCCTTTTGATAAGAGAGCACACGACTATACCATTGCCATCGCTGAAGAAGCCGCAAAAGTCGGCTATGATGAGATAAATTTTGACTATATCCGTTTTCCCGCAAAAACAGGGCTGCAATATTCACAACAGTGTATGGAAGAATCAAGAGTAAAAGCAATAGAAAAATTTTTAGATAAAGCGCGACAAAAACTAAAGAAGTATGGTGTTTTTATATCGGTTGACACTTATGGAAATATCTGCTGGAGTAAAGATGACAATGGTATTGGACAAAAAGTAACTTCTCTTGCTGATTATGTGGATTATCTCTGTCCTATGCTCTACCCATCAGGTTTTTCAAGTGGTTCATTTTATTTCAAATATCCGTCAGAACACCCTTATGAAGTTGTATACAGAAGTATCAAAAAGATTCAAGATAAAATACCAAGTGCAAGAGTAAGACCTTGGCTGCAATACTTTCGAGACTATACACCAAGACGAAAAGCGTATAAAAGAGAGGAAGTTCAAGCTCAAATCCGGGCAAGTGAAGATATAGGTGCAAACGGATGGATGCTCTGGTCGCCATCAAGTAAATATAATCTAAACTATCTACTAAAGTAGACGTATTTCTCGTAACTTCTTTCTTAAATTTTTAGAGTTTTGCAAATAGAAATCAACAAGAGCATGAAACTCCCTGGAGTGGTTCATATGGACTAAATGTGCAAGCTCATGCACCACTACATAATCAATAAACTCTTTTTTGACCTTCATAAGCTGCGTATTGAGTGTTATCTCTTTTTTGGAGTTACAACTCCCCCATCTGCGTTTCATTTTTCTAAATTTAAGTTTTTTATACTCTAAACCCATTACAGCGGCAAAATACTCTACTCTTTGTGGGAGATACTCCTGTGCACACTTTTTATAAAATTCATTGTAGGCAAGAGTGATTTTAGACTCCTCCGTCGGTGCTAACTTTGAGAGTCTTTTTCGCAGATAGAGAGACTCATGTGAGTCAATGCTGTAGATTTCACCAAAAAGCAACACTTCATCTTGCAGTTTTACTTCCATTTGTCTGTTTTTTTGATTTTTTTCTAACTGTTTTGCTATCCATACTTTTTTATCTTCCAAAAATTTATAAACAAACCTTTGCGAGCGGATGGGTGTTTTTACGCTGATTGTCGAGTCTGCATCGACTCTAAGATAACTGTGTTTTAATTTTGGAGCGTAAGTAACCATCACTTTTACTCCTTCAAACTCCAAAAATTCATTCATACTCGATGGGGTCTTTCACTCCTGCTTGTACAAATCCGTTTAAACGCAGTCGGCAGCTGTCACACACACCACACGCTTTTCCCTCATTTTTATAGCAGCTCCAAGTGAGTTCAAGAGGCACACTGCGTTTGAGTGCCTCTTGTACGATCTGAGATTTTTTGAGATGAACCAAAGGCATTTTTATCTCGATGTTCGTTTCATCTTTTGTACCAAGGTTGATAGCCTTTTGCATAGCACTTATGTACTCTTCTCTACAATCAGGATAGCCACTGCTGTCCTCTTCAACCACCCCGATGCTTAAAACAGTTGCACCCTCTTTTTCGGCAATAGCCGCCGCCATAGATAAAAAGATACCATTTCTAAAAGGAACATAGGTAACAGGAACACCCTCTTCTATTCCATCAGTAGGGATATCAATACTTTTATCGGTAAGTGCCGAAGCACCAAGCTGTTTAAAAAAGTCCAGATTTAGGACATACTTCTCTTTTACCTGAAGTTCTTTTGAAATATTTTCAAAACACTCCAACTCTTTTGCCTGAGTATTTTGTCCATAATTAAAATGCACAGCGATAATCTCATACCCTGCATCTCTCATCATATACGCGCTCAGAGTTGAATCCATCCCGCCACTCATAATACAAACTGCTTTTTTTCTCATCTTTTTTTCATCTTTCATAACACTATTTTAACATATTATAGAATTCTTTTAATCTTTTTTAAAACAAAAGAGTTATAGAATGGGAGTAATACAATAAAAAAGGAGATACCATGGAAGTATCATCTTCAACCACATCTGCGAACGTACAGGTAGATGTTATGAAAAAAGCCCAGGATGTACAGGAGAAACAGATTATGCAGCTTCTTGAGAGTTCTCAAGAGCAGGCACAAAAAGTAACTTCACAAAAAACAGGGGTTGGAGGAAATCTCAACATTACCGGTTAAGCATATACATTTACTTTCATGTAGAGTGAAATATTCTCACTCTACAAACTCTAAGCCCTCATCTGATATAATTCCACCCATGATAGATATAGATAACAAAACCTCACTAAAGATAGATGAAATCTTTTTAGAAAAACTAACGCAGAGTCTTACAGACAAAGATATTGAACTCATTATTACAACAAATGAAGAGATTCAAGCAATAAACAAAGAGTACCGCAACATCGACAAAGCTACTGATGTGTTAAGTTTTCCATACGAAGAGATGCCTCAGGCTCCACTTGGCAGTATTGTAATCTCTCAGGAAATGGTCGCACACAAAGCACAAGAGTTTTCACATTCTGAGAAAGATGAGTTTACTCTGCTCTTTATTCATGGAATTTTACATCTTTTAGGCTATGACCATGAGTGCGATGATGGAGAGATGAGAGCAAAAGAAGAGGAGCTAATAAACAAATTTGGGCTCCCAAAGAGTTTAATAGTACGCACAGAAGGTGAAGAGTAGATGGATTATGTAGTTTTTATAGCAGCAATGGCAGCACTTATTTATGGTGCAGATTTTATCATTAAAGAGTCAGAGAGAATTGCGCTGCACTTTAACATTTCACACTTTGTAATCGGTGCAACACTCGTTGCGTTTGGTACATCTCTTCCTGAAATGGCAGCATCAATGATGGCTGCCTCTCAAGGAAAAGTAGATATGGCAGTTGCCAATGTCGTTGGAAGTGTCATCTTTAACATTACACTTGTACTGGGTATCGTATTTATGATAGCAAAATCAATGATGCCCGACAGAGATCTCTTTTCAAAAGATAGTGCATGGGTAATCGTTCCTGTTGTAATCTTCTTCATTATGATACAAGATGGGGTTATCAGCAGAATTGATGGTATTTTATTTCTTTTGATGATGGTTTCTTACCTTTTCTTTTTGTTTACAAGTAACAAAGACGAGCTTGAATGTGAGCTTGATGAAGAGTTGGAAAAAGAGAAATTTGACTGGAAAAAAAGTATTGTTTTACTCGGTATAGGCTTTGTACTTACTATTGGGGGAGCAAATTTTGTTGTAGAGAGTGGTACAAGTATCGCAAGAAACCTACATGTAAGTGAATGGATAATAGGTCTCTTTTTGATTTCTCTTGGAACATCGCTCCCAGAACTTGTTGTCTCACTAGTAGCTGTAAAAAAAGGCAATGCAGAGATGAGCATAGGCAATATTATCGGTTCCAATGTAGCAAACTTCTCTATGGTTCTAGGTGGGTCGGCGCTTCTGCAACCACTGACAATAGACCTTGTTGCTACGAAATTTGATATGCTGATTTTGGCATCAGCTTCCATCGCCCTGCTTTTTATCCTTGCAAATAAAATCTACAACAAAGCTGGCGGTATTTTTCTACTTACCATCTTAGCTCTTTTTATCCAAAACTCTTTTAGTTAAAACTTATCTCTTTTTTATATAACCAAGCTCTAGGAGCTTGTTGTAGATGTCAGATACAATAGCACCTGCTGCGTGTCCGCCATGCCCACCATGCTCTACCATAACCGTTACTATATACTGAGGATGTCTGTATGGACCATAGGTGGTAAACCAGGCATGTGAGCGGTTATAGTAGGAGAGTTCATGTTCAAGCTTTCTCTTTTTAATATCCTGTTTTATCCCAATTACCTGTGCGGTACCGGTTTTACCGGCAATTCTCACCTTGGAGTGTATAAAGTTTGTTGCTGTACCATGAGATGCGTTACAAACTTCGTACATTCCTCTCCGTATGATGGGCAGTCTTGCTTTTTCTCTCGGAGTTAAAACATCTTTGAGAATCTCCTTATAAGGTTTGTCTCCTATCATATTTGCCAAATGTGGCGTAGGAAGTTTTCCTGTAGCTATTAAAGCCGTCTGCTGTGCTATTTGAATTGGTGTTACAAGAAAATATCCTTGACCTATTGAGGTGTTAAGTGTTTCACCCTTATTCCATGATTGGTTGTACTTTCGTCTTTTCCATTCACGTGATGGTACTACTCCAATAAATTCATTTGGAAGATCAATGCCTGTTTTGTGACCTAAGTTATACCTTCTTAAACCTGCACTCATCTTTTTGATACCTACTTTCAAACTCCCTTCATAAAAATATACATCACAACTCTCACGAATTGCTTTTATCATATTTGTCTCTTTATGCCCATGTTTTTTCCAACATCTAAAAACCCTTTTTCCAAGGGGGATAGAGCCTGAACAGTATATCTTTTCATTGGAGCGCATTCCATTTGTAAGATAGACTAATCCCAAAGAGGGTTTTATCGAAGAACCTGGAGGGTAGAGTCCATGGGTTAATTTGTTCGTAAATGGATGATCGAGACTAGAAGCAAGCGTGTCATACATTTTGTAGCTCATACCAGAGACAAAAATGTTCAAGTCATAATTAGGAAAACTTGCTGCACAAAGGATAGCACCGTGCGTATCCATAACAACGACCGTACCTACAACTCCATCAAAAAGTCCTGTAATATATTTTTGCAGTTCAATATCTATATTTAATTTCAACCTTCTGTTTTCATCAGGCATTTTGTAACTTAGTTCTGCAACCTCTCTGTTGTTTGCGTTTACCTTTATCTCTTTTTCACCGGGAGTACCTTGCAGATAGGAGTTGTAGTACTTTTCAACTCCTGTTTTTCCTGTATAACCTATAAGATCAATCAACTTATCATTTGCTATATCTTTTTCATTTGCACGAGCAACATATCCTATCATGTGTGCTGCTATGTTTTTATATGGATAGAAGCGTTTTGGTGCTGATTCGACTTTAATATTTTGTCGAAGATTTAACTCAGTATAAACTGGCATAATCTCTTCATAAGGAATATAATCTACAACTTCAATAAAATTATGGTTGTAAAAAGAGTCCTTTTTTGTGTAGTTTTTGATAATACGTTTTTTATCTAATGATGGTAGATGTTTTAACAAAAAAGCAATTTCATCTTCAAATTTTTCTCTGTTTCTCTTCAACAGAAGATGCGGTGCCATTTTTATCTTAAAACCAAGCTTGTTAATAGCTATGGGTCTCTCTTTGATATCAATTATCTCTCCCCTGATAGGCGCAATTTTCTCATGCCTTATTGTGTTGTTTTGAGAGAGTTTTTTGTAGTATGTATTCGACTCTACAGCCAGTAAAAAGACCCGCACAAGCAGTGCCATCCAGACAGATGCAAAGAGTAGTATTATAAATTTTATTTTCATAAAAGGCTCACCAAGAAAAACTCAATTACTATATAGTAAACTATATAGTAATCTATATGCTGCATAGGAAGTAAAAATATCTTTGCAAGAAGCATTAAAAAGAGATAATATCCTATATATGCAAGCAAAATATACATAATACGGATACAAGAGTAGCAGTTAAAATTTTGCTCGACTTTTGGAAGAAGAAATTTAGAAGCAAGATAAAAATAGAAGATACTGCTAAAAAAAAGATAACCGTGATTTGCTTCAAAAACAAGCAGGGAAAAGAAGATTAGAATCAAAGCTAAAATATCTTCTTTCTCCTGTGCTCTGATAAAAAGTACAAATAAAACGCCAAGCAAAGGTGGTAAAAAAGGATAGATACTGCTCAAAGAGCTGTAGAGCACAAAAAGCACTACATATATAAATGGTTTTACAACTCTTTTATTAGTGAGACTTCGTTGCATATAGGGAAATGTTTACATTTAATACAGTCCGCCCAAATTTTATGTTCAGGCAGTGACTCTTTTGGAATTTCTACAAAGCCGATTCTTTCAAAAAATGACTGTTTGTAGGTTAAACTAAGAACTCTTTTGACACCTAAGTCTCTGCCCTCTTCAAGAGCATGACTCACAAGCTGTTCTCCTATCTTTTGACCTCTAAATCCATCTTTAACGATTAAAGAACGTACCTCTGCAAGCTCCATAGTATGGATGTGCAAAGCAGTAAATCCGATTAATTCATCTTTAATATATACCAAAGTATAAGAGCGGATATTTGTAGCAACTTCATCATTGCTGCGTTCCAAAATCACACCACTTTCAACTTCAGGACGTATCAGTTCCTGCATGCTTGGTATATCTGTCAGTTTAGCTTTAACAAATCTCATCTTCATCCGTTTTCATTTTTAAAATATCATAAATTACTTTGATGATTTTCTTCATACCTTTTTTTTTGGAGCTTGAGACCATCAGTGCATTTGGAAATTCACGTCTGAGTGCACTCTGCTCTTTTTGATTAAGCTTATCAATTTTTGTAAAAATTTGTACTATATACTGATTTTCTTTAATATTTTGCATAAGAAAATCACTTACAGCCGTATCTATCTCCAAATGTGGGTGACGACAATCAATAAGATGGATAAAAACTTTTATCTCATCACGTTTTGAGATGTAATCTGTAAGATTTTTCTCCCAATCATGCTTGACGGATTTGGCAACTTTTGCATATCCAAATCCAGGAAGGTCAACAAATTTTGCTATGAGCTTCTCAGAGCTGTCTCTATCTAAAAAGGTCACATCAAAGTAGTTGATTAGTTTTGTTTTTCCCGGAGTTGAGGAGACTTTTGCGAGACCTTTATGGTTTGTCAGCGCATTTAAGAGCGAACTTTTGCCTACATTTGAGCGTGCCATAAAAACCACTTCATTTTGTTCATCCGTCTCGGGTGCTGCGTTTACATTGGGAGCGGAAGTTATGAATTTTGCATCGACTATCTCTACCATTGCCTACTCCTTTTCATCTTTTATATTAAATATCATAATAACCGGCTCACTCTTTACACCTTTGGCAAACGCTTTTCCACTCTCAAGCGCAAGGGTTACTTCATCACCGATTATCTCTTTTTTCTCATTTAACTGTTTGAGATGTACATTTTCATAAAAATGGTACTCTTTTGCCTGTGGCAAATAGATAACTCTGTTTGCTTTTCCCTCATATTTTGCGCCTTTTTTTGTCTCTATTTTAAAAGAGACACTGCCCACAGCAACAAACTTTGTAGGCTGGTTCTTTTTATCTGTATAGATTGTTACCTCTGATGCATTAAGCTCATCATTGTGTTTTTTTACTCGCACATTACCACTAAATATCGAAATACCTTTTTGCTCATCTGCACTAAAGGAGTTTGCTTTGATTTTAAGCTCCTCACCAAACGCAGTAAAGTGTAAAAAAAGTACTATTGGCAAAATATATTTTATTATCATTATTTTCTCTCTTGTAATTGGTAAATTGCATCTATATTTTTGGAATAAACTCTATTGAGGTTATTATTATACTTTATATAACTGCCTTTGACTACATTTTCTCCAAAATAAGCAGTATATCCGACATCACTTACAGCCTCTGCGCTCTTTTTGTTATAGATTAGCTTTTGTGTATGAAACTCAAATCCACTGTCCCGTGTATAAAACACATTGCCCTTCAGCGTAACTATATCATCTTTGTAAACACCGTCGTCTGCTTTCATATTTGCCATATACTTTGGAGACTTGTCTGTATAGTCAACATTTTTTACGATAAATTTATCATCATATTTCGTTCCGCTTGAGCCCAGCATATATGTCTGCAGACCATAAGGTGTAAACTCATACATAGTAAACTGTTTTAGCTCAAGCTGAGGCACATCTACAAAATTCTGCTCTTTTAACTCCAAAGGTTTAAAAAAAAGAAAAATCATCAACAAGCCGCTAAAGATAAAACCTAAAAAAATAGTGATATTAATATTTTACCCCTTAAATCCAAACAGATAAAAAAAGATCTCTTTGTAAATTTTCATCTACCAGCATATCTATCATTTCTCGAACAGCACCCTCACCGCCATTTTTAGTAAGCACTGTATCTACAATCTTTTGTATCTCTTTAACACCATTGTTTGGAGTGAAGCTTCTTCCAGCTAAACGCAGCATATTAAAGTCATTCAGATCATCACCGATAACTGCGACTTCATCGAAACCAATCTCCAGTTTTTCGACAATCTCTTTTAAAACTCTCTCTTTATCCTTAATACCCTGATAAAGATGCTGCACACCAAGTTCATGCGCGCGTTTTTCAACAATTTTTGATTTTCTTCCTGTAATAATCGCCACATCATTACCCATTTTAATCCAGGTTGAGATACCAAGCCCGTCTTTTACATTGAACTCTTTACTCTCTATCCACTCAGCAGAGTAAATAATCGAACCATCTGTCAAACAGCCATCTACATCAAGTACTAAAAGTTTAATCATAATACATCTTTCGTGCTGGGAATACCAACTCTCTCATTTGCAGCAGTCGCACGTCTGATAGCTACAGCCACTGACTTAAACGCAGCCTCTATGATGTGGTGTCTGTTCTTTCCGCGCTGCTCGATGATATGCATACTGATTTTTGCATTAAGTGCAAATGCTCTAAAAAACTCCTCTACAAGCTCTGTATCAAACTCCCCTACTTTACCGCTGACATTTAACTCATAAACCAAAAACGGACGGTTACTCAAGTCCAAATCACAAGCAACACAAGCTTCATCCATCACAATATTTGCACTACCAAAGCGTTCCATGTTTTTTACAGGGTAGATTGCCTGAGCTAAAAGTGAACCAAGCACAATCCCGACATCTTCAACACTATGATGGTCATCTATATGTGTATCACCCTTGCAGCTCACATCCAAATCAATCAAAGAGTGCTTGGAAAAACTCTCTAGCATATGGTCTAAAAACCCTACACCTGTACTTATATTGCTCTTACCGGTTCCGTCAAGCTTGAGAGAAACTGTAATATCCGTCTCTTTTGTTGTTCTTGTTTTTGTTAACATATTTCTAATCCTCTTTTACTATAAATGCATGTTTAAATATAGTGCTGTTGGCTTTGTAATCTCTGGCCTCTTGCTCACTTTTAAAGCCTTCAAGCCAGACTTTAAAAAGTCTTCCGTTATCTGTTTGGATATCTTTTATAACGGTAGTATAGCCATCTTTTTTATCATACTTTTCTTGTGTCAAAATTGCACCACTGATGTTGGAAAAAGATGCTATTTGAATCGCGTATCCACTTACTTCCACACTTTTTGGTGACTTTTTAAGCTGTCTGCGTGTTGGAATTTTTTTACTTCCTTTACTTGCAAAACCAAGCACTTCAATAGTCACAGGAGCAGTTCCCGTTCCTATCATCCCTATTTTTGACGCTGCAGCCTTTGAGAGGTCTATAATTCTTGTAGCGACAAAAGGTCCTCTGTCATTAATACGCACTACTGCACTTTTATAATTTCGCTGGTTTGTTACACGAACGATTGTATTCATCGGTAGCGTTTTATGCGCTGCCGTCATATCCCACATATTGTACTTTTCACCGTTTGATGTCAGTTTTCCGTGAAAATCAGGACCATACCAGCTGGCATTACCACGAAATCTATCCCCGACATTAACTACTGTCGGATGGTATCTGATACCACGCACAACATAAGGGCGCATAGTGGGATGAGAGTATTTTTTTTTCTCCAAATGTGAAGAATAAGCACTACTGTCATCCGCATATTCATGTACAGCAGATTGGTTGCTGTGACGGTATGCACCCGGTCCTCTCGTACTACAGCCGCTTATAAACAAGCCAACTAAAACAGCAAAGAAAAGTACTCTATTCATACAGTTTCAACCTGTCACCTACTTTGATAAAAGAGCCTTTTAAATTGTTTTGTGCTCTTAGGTTTTTAAGACTGATATGGTGTGCTTTTGCAATAGAAAGCAAAGAGTCACCCTTTTTCACCATATAATAATGTCGTGTACTAAACTTCACCTTTTTACTTCTTTTAGCGATTGGAATAACAAGCTTTTGTTTGATACGCAGCATATCTGAGCGTAGATGATTGAAGTCTTTGATAACTCTGTAAGAGACCCCGTATCTTTTCCCTATGCGCGCAAGGTTGTCTCCGTTTCGCACGATATGAATCTTGTAGATGTTACGCATCGGAGCTTCACGGTATTTTTGTTTAAACTCTGAAAGTTTAATGTAGGGAATATAAACATCATAATTTTTAGAATACGGTGGAACAAAATCATACTTCAGATGTCTGTTTAACTTTTTTAAATCCTTTAAAGGAATGTGAATAAGATGAGAGAGCCTGTTTAAAGATTCTCCGGGTGCAAGCTTCACGGTCGCTATGGAGTAAGCATTGGCACGATTTAAAAGGTACTCATACTCGCTGTGTAGCAGATACTGTTCATCACTTCCAATAAGAGCCAGTGCTACAATTTTGCGAATGTAGTATCTGCTCTCTTTTGGAATATATCTTTTTCTCTCATCAAGCAAAACGGCCAAATCATCCGTACCGGCTTTTCTGATAGCCCTGTTGAGTGCACCACCGCCACAGTTGTAGGCAATAGCCGCCAAGTACCATTTTCCAAAACGCTTATGAAGTGCAGAGAGATACTTCGCAGCAGCTTCTGTTGACTTGATAAGGTCACGTCTCTCATCGACATACTCATCAATTTTGAGATGATAAAGTTTCGCAGTACGCGGCATAAACTGCCAAAGCCCTGCCGCTCTTTTACTTGAGTAGGCTTTTGTCCGAAAGTTTGACTCAGCCATAGCAAGATAAAGAAACTCTTGCGGAACATCATATTTTGAGAGAGTGTTTTTAATAGCAGGGATAAAGAGATAGGCATCATCCATCGCTCTAAAGAAGTGCTTATGCTTACGAAGCGTTTTGCGTTTCATTTTATTCATAATCGGATCGTAAAGAAAGGTAGGCTCAATGTCAAATGAGTTTAAAAGTGACAACTCTTTGTTGTAGTTTGTTTCGTATGTCAAGTTTGCATACAAGAACAGCGGAAAAAATAGTATAAATAAGTACTTCAAAATAGACAACTCTTATAATTAAATTTATGCTATTTTATCCAAAAATTAATTAAATAAGTTAAATAAACCTCTAATATTAAGAAATATGAAAGAGTTTTAGAGCATTTTTTGTAGTTAACTCTTCTATCTCTTCTTCTGGAACCTCTAAAATTTCAGCCATCTTTTTAGCAACAAATGTTGTATAAAAAGGCTCGTTTCGCTCCCCTCTGTGCGGTGTGGGAGTGAGATAGGGACCATCTGTTTCTATGATAAGCTTATCTTTTGGTATGCGAGGCAGTATGTTTACCAGCTTTTTCGCATTTTTAAAGGTCAAAACACCACCGATACCAAAGTAAAAGTTCTCATTTGCCAGACTTAAAAGCTCATCATCGGCATTGAAACAGTGCAGCACTCCTCCGACCTCTGCTGCGTTTGACTCTAAAAGAATCATCTTTGAGTCATGTGAAGCATTGCGAATATGCACGATAAGAGGTTTTTTGTACTTTTTTGCCAGTTCTATCTGCGCGCTAAATACCTCTTTTTGTCTACGTTTTTCACCCTCTTTCTCTTCATCGCTTCCCTCAAGACGGAAGTAGTCCATGCCACACTCACCTATGGCAACACACTTTTCATGGTGTACATACTTCTCAAAATCAAGCCCTTCAAAAGCATCCAAATCATACGGATGGACACCAACAGCGAAGTAGACATCCTCATAACTCTCAGCTATCTCTACAGCTCTATCCAGCGTCGAAGGATCAGCACCAGGGATGATAAACCTCTGCACCCCACCCTCTCTGGCACGCTCTAAAACCGCATCCAAGTCATCTGCATATCTCTCATCATCCAAATGTATATGTGTATCAATTATCATCTTTTTTCTCTTCTCTTAATTTTTTGACATGGAGGATATTCTTGATCATTAAGACTATAAAAAGGAGTGACACAAGCACAGAACCACCGGCAAGTAGCATATCTCCTTTTTGATAGAAATTAAAAGCAAAGAAGAATCCCAGTATGGAAATCACAAAGCACATCGGTTTGCCTCCAAAAGTTCACGAGCAAACTTCTTAGCCTCCTGAGAAATATTTTCACCACTTATGATGCGGGCTATCTCATCGACTTTTTCATCAAAGTTTAACTCTTTTGTTTTTGAAATCATACCATCTTTATAGACTAAAAAATGCTGGTCGCCCATAGAAGTAAGCTGTGGTTGATGAGAAATCACAAAAATCTGAAAATGTTTGGAGAGTTGTTTGAGCACTTTTGCCACGCTCATAGACTCCTCCCCACTTAAGTTCGCATCTATCTCATCAAGCATCAGTACACCGCCATTACTGCTCATAAACTCTGACTTTAAGGCAAGTATGGCTAAACGCAGTCGGTTAAACTCACCCGTAGAGATCTTGGAGAGCTCTGTTGCGTTTAGCTTTATCTCAAGATTGTCCATTCCGGACACTGTGTAATCAGCTTGAGAAAGAGATAGTGTCGCATCTCGAAGGTAGAGGCTTTTTAAGTAAGCGTTGAGATCTTTCTCAAACGCAGTGAGCTCTTTTTTTCTCATATCTCTCATCTGTAGAGCAAGTTTCTCTATACTTTTGGAGAATTTCTCATACTTGGCTTCAAGCTCACTCTTTTGATACTCTATGTTCTCATACTTCGCGAGTTCCAGCTCTTTTTGTTTTTTGTACTCTAAAGCCTCTTCTATGCTTCCGTACCTACGTTTAAGACCACTGAGCTCTTCGATGCGGTTGAGAACCTCTTCTACATCCACATCATCAAGTGCAGAGAAGCGCTCCTGCGCACCATCTAAAACTGAACGCAGCTCATTCATCGCATCATCAAAGAAACTGCTCTGCTCATCCAACGCATCAAGCGCAGATGAGACCAAATGCTCATAATTAAATATCTCACTTGCATTTTCAAGGCTCTCTAAAACCTTCTCTTTTTTGGAGAGCTCTTTTTTTATCTTTAAAAGCTCTTCATCTTCACCTGTTGTTGGGTTTATGTCACTTATCTTTTTTATCTCAAACGCAGCGAATTCCTTAAGCTCGACTATCT
>CAZCMR010000033.1:0-16150 GCA_964499805.1 uncultured Sulfurimonas sp. | reverse complement strand
TTCCTTGCATAAATATAATCTCAATAAGTTCATTAAGCTTTTCATCTACTTGTCGAAGTTGACAACCTTGTTTTATCCAATGGTAATAACTTGCCTTATCAACTTTTAAGACTTTGCACATAATCGTTATTTGAAACTCGTTTGAATGTTCCTGCATCCATGCGTATTTTACAGAGTTTACCCTCAAGGGGCACCTAGTCTTTGGCGAAATACGCGGTTGCCTTTTTTAGAATATCACGCTCCTGCTTGAGAAGTTTGTTTTCTGCACGCAGACGTTTATTCTCTTCTTCGGCTGTCTCTTTGATGTTACTTTTGCTGGAAAAACCATTCCTTGATTCTATAGGAATATTATTAGCTTTCTTATACTCTCTCACCCAGTTGTAAAGTGTTTTTTCATTGACATCCAAATCTTTGGCAATTTTTGCGGTTGACTCTTCCGAATTTATTACTAACTGCACACTTGAATCTCGAAACTCTCTTGTGTATTTACTGTTTCTCATCTTCTTTTTATCCTTACTCATACTGATATTTTATCTCAGAATTACTAAATGTTCTGAGTATGAATAAGTGTAACCACATCATTAACAGTATCTATAAATATGTTATACTTATGATAAAGAACAGGAGGTAACTACAGATGCAAGTATCTTTAAATATTCAAGATGATGTTTACCAAAAGATTAAAAGTGCCGGTATTGATATGCAATCAAAGTTCAATGAGTACCTTCTAAATCTCGTAGATAAAAAAGATGATTATCTCAACTCTAAACAATATCAAGAAGACAAAGCTTATTTTCAAGAAGCTTTAGAAGAGATTGAAAGTGGCAAGACTGAGTTACTTAGCCAAGAACAGTATGAAAAAGAGATGAAAGCTTTTGAACAATCTTTATAATGCAAATTATCAGAAGTAAAAAATACTTAGGTTCACTTCAAGAGATTATGCGGTTTATTTCTCTTGATAGCAAGAAGAGAGCCTTAACTTTTAGAAATCAAATGGATAAGCAAATTGCAACCATTCCAGATATGCCTTATAAGTGTAGAAAATCAATCTATTTTGATGACGAAAACATCAGAGATTTAATTTTTAAAGGCTACACTATAGTGTATAAAGTGGATAAAAACAAAGAACAAATAACTATAATAGGTATTAAAAAATATAAGGCTGAATTGTAGGTAGTTGATTTTTTAGGGGTACATATAGGGGTATAATGCCCCTAAAATCTAAGACAACAATTCAGTAAGATTTATTTTCAAAAAAGTTAAAATCAGAAACATTTTTTTCAGCACCCTTAACACTCACACCCTCATAAACAACCTTATGGTGTGCGATAGCGCCGCTTACTTTTTGTTCTTCTAAAGTAAGTCCCTCTGGAACTTCCTCCGAATGAAGTTGCACAGCAGTCTGCTTGAAGTTTGGCTCACCGGATTTTGGACAAAAGCTCTCATTTGTAAGAGTGTTTACAAGCTGCTCATTAAAATGAAATGGAACAAATACCGTTCCGGGTCTCACACTCCCGGTCACACGAACCACAACATCATTCACACGACCACGAGGAGAACTTAGACTCATTCTGTCACCTGATTTGACTTTAAGTTTTTTAGCATCATTTGGACTGATGTCCACCCACGCTTCTGGTGCAAGATTATCAAGTATAGCGATATCTCTTGTTTTGGTACGCGTATGCCACTGTTCAACCGTACGCCCTGTATTTAATATCACTGGAAACTCTGGGCTTATCGGCTCTGCCATTGGGTGCCACTCTAAACAGAGCAGTTTTGCTTTTTGATCAGCTGTTCTAAATGGTATATCTTCTGTGTATAGACGCTTGCTTCCAAGAGGAAACTGCTCATTACACGGCCACTGGATTCCGCCATGCTCTTCTATCAGCTCATAGGTCATACCACTGTAATCACACAATTGCCCTTTAGAGACCTTTCTCCACTCTTCAAAAGCATCACGAGGTTCACTCCAACCATTAAAAAGCATCTCATTTACACCTTCAAAATATTTTGAAAACTCTATGATGATATCAAAGTCACTCTTTGCATCTCCAACTGGTTCTACTGCTTTATTTGCTTTGTTACAGCGTCTCTCTGAGTTGGTATAGACACCCTCTTTTTCACCCCATGTTGCTGCAGCGAAGACTACATCGGCAATCTGTGCCGTATCACCTAAAAAGGCATCTTGAACAACAAGCAGGTCAAGTTTAGCCAAAGTTTTACGAAGTTTGTCTTGGTTTACAAAACTTACAAGCGGATTTGTCGCCGTTATCCAGAGTGCTTTTATCTCTCCGCGGTCTATGGCATCTATAATCTCAGCATACTTATACCCACGCTCACGGGGAATAATCTCCTCAGGTACATTGACAATTTTTGCATACTCTTTGAGTGCTTGCTCATCTCCAAAGTTTCGGTATCCCGGCAGAGATGATGTAAAACCTGTCTCACGAGTACCCATTGCGTTACACTGCCCTGTTATGCTAAAAGGTCCTGTTCCCTCTCGCCCGATATGACCTGTTAGAAGATGCAGGTTTATAATGGCGCTTACAGTATCTGTACCCATAAACGACTGGTTAATTCCCATCGTCCAGCCTGTAATTACCTTCTCATTTGAGACAAATTCACGAGCGAGTTCATATAAGGTCTTTACATCAATACCTGTGATGTGGGCAACCTCTTGCGGTGGGTAATCTTGAAGGTGTTTTTTTAACTCTTTATAGCCGTTCGTTTTGGCTTTGATATATCCTTCATTTTCCCACCCCTGCTCAAGTACAATGTATGCAAGACCATTATAGAGTGCCAAATCCGTACGCGGTTTTATCGGCACATAGACATCTGCCATTTGTGATGTTTTTGATGCACGAGGGTCGATTACTATCACTTTCTTTTTAGGATTTTTATTGATATGCAGTGTCAAAATCGGATGATTGTCTGCGATATTTGCACCAACCAAAAAGATAGTATCTGCTTTTTCAAAATCCTCATACGAGCTGGTAGGTCCGTCACTTCCAAGCGATTGTTTGTAGCCCATAACAGCAGAGGCCATACAGAGCGTAGTATTTCCATCGTAGTTATTTGTACGCAGACCCAATTGCACGAACTTTCCAAGTGTATAGAACTCTTCTGTTAGAAACTGCCCTGTACCGATGACCGAAACTGCCTGATTTCCATGCTCTTTTTGGATTCTTTTAAACTCAGAACTCACTTTACTAAAGGCTTCATCCCATGTTGCAGGTTCTAGTTTGCCACTGCGTTTAATAAGAGGCGTTTGTATCCTGTGCGGTGAGTTTATCATCTGATGCTCACTCAAACCCTTTGGACAAAGTGTTCCTTTGTTTACAAAGTGTTTCGGATTTCCTTTGGTATAGACAGCTTTGCCATCTTTTACCCCGATGTAGAGCCCGCACCCTACTCCACAATATCCACAAGTAGAAAAAACCCATTTATCAGGCTTTTTCTCATCAGATATCATTCCAAAAGTATCATCATGGGAGAGTTTGTACTTCTCCTCTTTTATATCAAAACCTAAAAAATCTTTTACTTTTTTAATCATCGTTGTTTTCCTACAAAAAAACCACCCGCCATACCCAAAGGTACCACCGTGGTATAAAATAAAAATCTATCACTGATTTCACTGACAAACGCAGTCATAAGTGCTAAAAAGAGCATTACCGAAGTCGCTGCGTTTAGAGATGCACTGGCAAATACAAGTGCCAAAAGAGGAAGCAATATTCCTGCAACTGTCAAAGTAGCAAAACGCAGTAGTTTTACCTTTTTAAAGTTTTCATTTAAAAGTCTTTTACTACGTTGGAGCTGATACTCATTCTCTTTTGCATCAAGAGTTCTAATATCTTCATAAGAGAAAAAGAGTTGTGCCACAGCACCTAACATTCCCATGGTCGAGAGGGGAATAATAGCTTCATGAATACTTGAAACACTGCTTATAAACGCAACCAAAAAGAAACCGATATAGGCAACACCAAAAAATTTAAAGTTCGTTGTCACTCTGTCCCAAGATGGTCTTGCACGTATTCTATAGATCATACTTTGAGCATAGATACCATATATTCCTATTGCCAATGTCAATGCTTCTAAGAGTAAACGCAGCGTATGAGAAACATCAAAAAAGTAGAGTGCTACGACAAGCGACATCAAACCGGTAAATACCCCAAGAGCCAAGGCCTCACGTGAGAGCCACGAGGTTCTAATATTCTTCATAGCGGTCATTGCAAGAAACGGACGACCCAGATGCAAAGCCGAGAGAGGCAGACCAAGAGCAGCAGGTATCATTACAAATAGAGCCATAATCCAGTTGGTGCTCTCAAAACCAAAAAGGCTCATAAAGTCACCCAAAAAGAGCGCTAAAAAGCCACCTAAAGAGATTTGAGTAAGCACGGTCATAAATACAAGCGGTATCTCTTTGTGTGCAGGTTTTAGAATGTGTTCATCCATCTCTTTCATATCATCCGGTAGATTTTCGGGGAGTGTGTAACGTGTCGTAGAGTTTGTTATGCGAGCATCAGGAAGAAAAGGCATATTTGCCTGCTCATCTATGTCACGATTTAACCACTCTTTAACATTTACCACCTCTATCTCAATGGCACCTGCAGGACATGCCTGCACACAAGCAGGAGACTGCCCCTCATCAAGACGCTCATGACACATATGACATTTTGTTACGATATTACGCTCTTCGTGAAATACCGGTACACCATAAGGACAGTTCCATGTACAGTACTGACACCCAATACAGGTATCATCATCATGGACTACAATTCCTGTAGCATCTATTTTAATGTAAGAGTTTGTAGGACACCCTTTTAAACACTCAGGATCTATACAGTGGTTACAAGACATTGAGTTTAGCAGCTGTGTAAACGCAGGAAACTCTCCACCTTCCATCTCACCGACACGACGCCATTTTATGTCGGCAGGATTATTGTTTTGCTCATTACAGGCAACTTCACAACAGCGACACCCGACACAGGCGACTGCATCAAAATGAAAACGGTACTGTTCACCCTCTTTTAAAGGAGGAACATTAATTGAGTAAGAGCCACACTGCATATTTGTATCGGCTTTGTGGTCTATAAAACTCTCTAAAGGTGTTTGCATATATTTCATCTCCATATATAGGTAAGAACATTATATCCATAACTACTATTATGTATATAGCCATATTGTTTAAAATTTAATCACTATTAAATTTTATAGTTGTATATTTTTTAATCATATAAATGATGATAAAGTAACTATTTGTATTATACTTACTCTATTAATCACTTAGGAGATATTACATGGCAGGATTTAAAGCACTTAAAGGTCAAGGTGATGCAAAAACACTTTTTGCAGCATTTTTATATTTTGATTTTAGTTTTATGGTCTGGACAATGCTCGGTCCACTCTCAACTGAAATAGCAGAGTCACTTCACGCAGCAAGCGGTTTTTTAATGAGCCCGTCTCAAAAGGCCACACTCCTTTCTATCCCTATTTTAGCGGGTGCACTACTTCGTATACTTTTAGGCTTTGGAGTAGATAAATTTGGTCCAAAGAAAACTGCACTGATTGCACAAAGTGTTGTCATCTCTGTACTTTTTTATGCATTTTTCAGAGGTGAGAACATTACATATAATGAACTTTTAGTTGTAGCACTCGGTCTTGGTTTTGCAGGAGCTTCTTTTGCAGTTGCACTTCCACAAGCCGGACAATGGTACCCGCCAAAACTCCAAGGTGTCGTACTTGGAATCGCAGGTGCCGGTAATATCGGTGTTGTTGTTGACTTCCTGTTTGCTCCAAAGATCGCAGAGATCTGGGGCTGGCAAGCAGTATTTTTAGTTGGCGGTGTACTTTCAACATTTATTTTTGTTATGTATCTCTTTTTAGCAAAAGATGCACCCCAAGAGATCTACAGACCACGTCCTAAAAAACTAAAAGACTATCTTAAACTACTCCGAGACAAAGATACATGGTGGTTCGGTCTATTTTATGCTGTAAGTTTTGGTGGATTTGTCGGATTTGCAAACTACATGAAAGTTTACCTTATGAATACATACCAGACTGATATGTCTGCGTTTGGAATGGATGTGTTCAATGAACCAAATGTAAAAGTAATCGCTGGGTACTTCGGTGCACTTACTATCTTTGCAGGAGCGATTCTGCGTCCTGTTGGCGGTGGATTAGCCGATAAGATGGGTGGTATAAAATCACTCTATATCTTTTTTGGTGCTGTTGCTGTTTTGGCTACTATCAACGCACTTGTTGCCTTACCGTTTTGGGTAGCGATTGTAGTTTTGTTTTTCATTATGGCATCTCTTGGGATGGCAAATGGAGCGGTTTTTCAACTTGTACCGCAAAGATTTGGTAAAGATATCGGAATTATGACAGGTCTTATCGGTGCTGCAGGTGGTATCGGTGGGACAATTCTTGTAAAAACACTAGGTTGGTCAAAAGCCGCTTTTGATGGTTACTCTGCAGGTTTTATGATATTTGCGGGTATCGTTTTAGTAGCAATTGCAGGTATTTCATTGGTAAAAACAAGATGGAGAACAACGTGGGGTGTACAAGCCGGCGGAAGAATATAGGAGGGAGAGAGCGTAATGACTTTAGAAGAAGCTAGATTAGCAAGAAGTAAAAAAGTAAATAAGATAGAAAAGGTCAAGGATCTTAAAAATCCTATGGAGGCCTTTGACGCCATAAACAGATACGCAAAAGAGGGATATGATTCCATTCCTGATGAAGATAAAAAATACTTTTTAAAATGTTTTGGTATCTATGACAAAGACTCTCTGACTCCAAAACAGTTTATGATGCGTGTAAGAGTTGCAGGTGGTCACCTAAACGCAGCACAGGCAAGAACACTCGGAGAGATTGCACAAAAGTATGCTCAAGATTATATTGACATCACAACACGTGCACAGATTGAATTTAGATATCTCAATATCGAAGATATCCCTGCTATTTTAAGTGAACTTGAGAGTGCCGGTTTAAATGCCTACCAGACAGGAGTGGACAATTTTAGAAATATCGTCACAGACCCTCTTGATGCGCTTGGATTTGACAATATTCTTCCATCATTTGAACTACTTAAAAAACTTCAAGATAAATTTCTTTTCAATTCTGAGTGGATATCAACCCTTCCAAGGAAGTTCAATACTGCAATCACAGGCTCTACTGCAAACAGATGTAATGTCTTTGGACATGACTGTTGTTTCGTTTTAGCACAAAAAGATGGTCTTTACGGTTACAATATGTATCTGGGAGGACGTGTTGGAATGATAGCAAAGAGTGCAGATATCTTTTTGGCAAGTGAGGAGGAGGTATTACTTGCGTTTGATGCGCTCATTGATATCTTCAAAAAATATGGATTTAGAGATAACAGAAATAAAAACAGACTGCATTTTTTGATAAATATGGCAGGTATGGATAGTATCACTACCGCTATACGTGAAGTTGCAGGTGTTGATTTTGCGACTGCTGGAGATACTCTTACAACTCTCAATGCTCATGATACACAGCATGGAAAGATGCAGCTCAAAGATGGAACTTTTGGTGTTCAGATAGTTGTACCTTCTGGTATTTTTAGCGGGAGTGCCCTGCTGAGAGCTGCAAAGCTCAGTGAAGAGTTTGGAAACTCTGAGCTGCGTTTCAGTGTTGAACAAAACCTTTATATTCTTGGAGTCAAAGATACACAGAAACTGCTTCAAAATGAGCTCTTTAGAGAGTATAAAAATGTAAACTCTCCGTATCTGAACAACCTTATCGCATGTGCAGGAACAGAGCACTGCAGCTTTGGGGTTATAGAGAACAAACGTGATGCTATTGCACTCTCTGAGTACCTCACAAACGCAGTACCTCTTGAGAGTGGACGTGTAAGACTCTACTGGTCTGCCTGTGTAAAAGGGTGTGGAACACATGAGATCGCAGATATCGGTTTTGAGGGGTGTAAGGCAAAAATAGATGGTGTCACTGAAGATGGTGTACACATTACCCTTGGCGGTAAAATTGTAAGTGATGGCAAAAACGGTTACACTGTTTTAAAATCAGCACCACTGAGATTTGCCCGTTTTTATGTTGAGAGTTTAGTGCTAGAGTATAAAAAACTACGAAACAAACAAGAGTCATTTGAGCAGTTTCACGATAGAGTTCTCACACAGTACACTCCAGCCTATATTGGATTTTATATGAGACTCCAAGCCTACTTAAGAGCCAAGAAGATACCAAATGAGCTGCGTATAAACGCAGTAGCAAAAACGGGTAAAAATGAAGAGTTTGAGCTCTTTGAACTTGGTCGTAAACTCTACTATCAACTTGCAAAAGAGGAAGCTTACACAGCCTACAGTAGATTTACAAATAAGAACAAAAGAGAAAAACTTCTTGATTTGCGTAAAATAAATCCTGATATTGATGAAAATATAGCACAGATGACATTTAAAATGCTAGAATCTGAAGAGAAACGTGCAGTAGTTTTCTCTGAACTCATAGAGTTTATTACCCTCTAAAAGGAAAAAGTCATGCCAGCACAAAACATAAAAACATCAGGTTTCTCTCTTGCCAAAGGCAAAGAACTCACCGGAGATGACTTTTATGCTGTAAAAAATATAGGCAACATAACTGTTGGCATAGTTTGTGATGGTGTTGGAAGTGCTGAGTATGGTGCTGAAGCTGCAAAAAGAACAACCCAATATCTCATAAACAACTTCAAAATACGTCCAAAAAGCTGGAGTATCGAAAAATCAATTAACACTTTCATAAAGTCAATCAACGCTATTTTATACCAAGAGTCACAAATCAATTATGAACGCAGTGAACTCATTACAACGCTTACTATTGTAGTAATTGCAGGAAACAGACTCTATGGTGCAAATGTCGGTGACAGCAGAGTCTATATCTATCGTGAAGATAATCTCAACCAAATCTCTTATGACCATGCTATGGATGAAGAGGGATATGAAAATGTTTTGACCCAAGCCATAGGAATAGACAAAGAGGTTGAGATTCACTATTTTGAAAATACCATAAAACAAAACGATAAGATTTTACTTTGTAGTGATGGTTTGTATAATATTTTAGATAATGAAGCAATTAAAAAACAACTCTCCATAGGTGGAGCAACAGCACTTGTAAAAAAAACAAGCTCTTTAGTCGAAGACAACCTCCCTGATGACACAACCGCCGTTGTACTAGAAGTGCTCAAAGTTGATGAGAGAGAGATACTTAAAAAGCAAGAGCTGCTTATTCCTCAAACACTTAAAAAGGGAGAGGTTATAGATGGCTACATCCTTGAAAAGCCACTTATCCAAAACAAAAGAACCTGGCTATGCAGAAAAAAAACAAAACAGTATGTTCTTAAGTTTGCACCTGTTGAAGCCATAGAAGACCCAACGCTTCTTGATCTGTTTGTAAAAGAGGCATGGAATGCCAAACGACTAAAAGCTGACTGTTTTGCAAAAGCAGTTATTCCCAAAAACAGAACGATGCGTTATTATGTTATGCAGTATATTCAAGGTAATAATCTCGAAGAGTATCTTCAAAAACGCCAACTCACAGTAGATGATGCTGTTGAGCTTGCAAAGACACTCCTTGAGATGGGGCAGTATCTCATTAAACGGGATTTGGTTCATGGTGACATCAAGCCGCACAACATAATGGTTGTTAAAGATGAAGATGAAAATCTGAAATTTAAAATCATTGATTTTGGAAATATCACAGAAGTTTTCTCTACAAATTCAAACGCAGGAACACCAAGCTTTCTCTCTCCGCAAAGATTTCAAGGTGAGGCGATTAGTGAGACGAGTGAAATATTTTCTATAGGTGTTACACTCTACCTCGCACTTACAAAAAAATATCCTTACGGAGAGATAGAACCTTTTTCAAATCCCTCTTTTAAAGAGGCGCAAAGACCAAGCAAATACAATGCAAACATCCCTAAATGGCTTGAGAGTATCATTCTTCGTTCTATCTCACGTGATGAGGACAAAAGGTATGAGCACTACTCAGAGATGATCTATGAACTGCAAAGACCACAAAATGTAAAACCCTACTTTAATGAAAACAGCTCATTAATTGAAAGAGACCCTATTTTGTTTTACAGAGTCGGTTTTACAGTAATGACACTGCTTAATCTTGTTCTTTTGGCACTCCTGCTAAAATAAAGATATAAAAAGGAGAATTATGAACGGTAGTACTGATATAACGACTTTAACGATAAGAATGGCGATTTTTCTGATAATAGCGGGGATTTTTTTCTTTGTGCTTAAGAGTGGAAAAAAAAGAAATAATAGAAAACGGTAGTATCATTTGATACTACCAAAGAGAGTTAAAATAAACTATTTTAACTTTCCGTTTCCATAATGCTTAAAGAGGTAGTCTGTTACTGTTTTTACATCTTCTGGTGAGATCGGTGCTTTAAAATGAATAATCATCTTCTCAACTTTTTCCTTCCAAAATGCGCGAGACTGTGGACCTTGGTTGATAATATAGCCAAATGAGTGACACATCAGACAATTTGCCTGAACAGCATCAAAACCTTTGCCCATTTTAATTTGATAAGATATATACGGAACTTCTATATCACCCTCAACTTGTGCAAAAAGAGAGTTTACCAATCCAAATGTCAATATAACTGATAATAATATTTTTTTCATTTTTTTTCCTTATATAACTTCTACGGTAACTTCATCAATACCATTGTACTTGTATCCACCATGGTTCCATCCGATATCTTTTGCGAATGGCTGCTCATCACCTAAACGGTTAATTGCTTTTGCCATAAATGTCACCTTGCCATATTTTGTCGGTTTATATGCATATCTAAATTCAGTATATGCATAGCGTCCGTTTTCCTGTTTAAGCGTGGCACTTTCCCAGATTTTTCCACCATCAGTTGAGATAAGTACCTGCTTGATACCATGCCCGTCATCAAAAGCAACTCCACGCACTACAACGTGTGAATTATGATAAACCTGCATGCCATTTTCAGGGTAGCCTATAACAGATTTTACATTCATATTTGTGATAGGTTTTGTAGGTTTAAACTTATGCTCCGGTGTTTCACTCTCAGTCTCATTATCAGGAACACGGTATGCCACATCCATAAAGAAAAGAGATTTATATTTATTTGTTACCGTAATGTTACTAAGCATTTTTACCCAGCTGTCTGAGTAGTATCCAGGAATGACCAAACGTAGTGGAAAACCATTAAGATACGGCAGGTCTTCACCATTCATCTCATATGCAACAATCACATGGTCGTCAAGTTCTTCAAGTTCTAATTCTCTTACAAAGTTTGGAGTTTCATAGTATGCTGCATTGTCTTTACCGTTAAATCCAATCCAGTGTGCATCTTTTTTGAGCCCTGCTTTTTGTAAAAGGTCAGAGAGTCTTACACCTTTCCATTTCGCACAGCCCATAGCACCACTACCCCATTGGATTCCACCGGCTATCGGAGTAAATGCAGAGCGGCTGTTACCACCACATTGGAGTACTGCAGTAACTTCAACCTGCTCAAAATCCTCTTTCAGCTCTTTTATAGAGATTTCTAAATCTTTTTCAACTAAACCATTGATTTTAATCGTATATGTATTCGTATCAATGTGTGTCGGGATATCCGGCAAATGCCATCTGACGAAAAACTCATCATTTTCTGTTATACCTCTGGCAAAAGTGCTTCTTGGTGATTCGAGCAATGGCGGTCTGTCGGAGTAGGTAATAAGTGGTCGTTTCTCAGGAAATGCCATTTTTGCAACTGCTCTGCCATCCTCTGGCTGGTGTGTTTCACCTGCAGATAAAGATGTAGATCCAAGAATAGCTGCTGAAGCCACAATGGAAGTTTTAAAAAAATCTCTTCTCTTCATAAGTTTTCCTTATAATTTTTGCTTATGGAAATTATTATATCAGATTTATATTAAAAAGAATTAAAGTTTTTGATACTTTTGTGATACGTTTAACTGCACTAAAGAACTACTCATCAAGTTCCGAATATCCTTTTTGTATTTGTGCTTTTTTTGCCAACAGGTTTGCTTTACTTGTTATATCCTCACCTACTACATGGTAGTGTTGATGAAGATTTTCTAAAGATGTATCTATTTTGTCACGGAGTTCTTGAGAGAGTTCATGGAACTTTTCACCTACTGCGTTTAGTTCCTTTTTCCTATCTGTTTGCAACTCTTTTGCTAAAATAGTCAACTCTGCCTGAGATTTGACATAATCTGATTTTATATTTTCTATATCTCTTAGTAAAATCTTTACCTCATAAAAAACATCTCCGAGTTCTCTATTTTTTTCACTCAACTCATCCATCTTTTTTGAGGAAAGAACCATCTGTTTCATAATGAGTTCACTCTGTGTACGGATATTTATAAGTCTGCTTTCACTCTCATGCAAAGAGGTAGAGATAACACCTGCATTTGACTTCAAAAGTAACATCTCTTTTTCAAAATCTTTTACAATCGTTGCAAATTGTCCTGTCGTCTCACTTACAATTTTTTGAGCAATATTTGTCGCAGTAGTGTTTAATCTGTCCAGCTTCATCTGCACATCACGTATATCATCAGATATTCCAAATCGACTCTCTACAGCCTTTTTAAGGAGTTCCTGAAGCTTGTTATAGTGATCTTTTTCAGAAATTCGCAAAATATCAATGTGCTTATGTACGACATCATCAAGTTTTGGAAGCTGCTCCTCACTAAAATATTTAAATGAGCTTTTAACATCTTCATGCCATCCCTCTATTTGAGAAAATTTATCTAAAAACTTCTCCTGATTTGCTTCAATAGCATCAAGTGCCTGAATATCCTCAATAAATTTATTGCGAATCTCCTGCTGCGTTTGAATAGTATCATTTTGTGCCCTGCCCATTCTCTTTTCGAGCTCAAGTATAAAACTTTTAAGTTGTGCTATCTCTTGCACCAAAACATTAGTAAACTCATGTTGTGTTCTTGCCGCTATAGACTGCTGCGTTTGATGCAGTATATTCATAATAATATATAAAATAACTGCAACAAGAAGAGGAAAGAGAGACTCTCTTACAAGAAGAATCAGATCCTCACTGTGAGGATGAATCATAAAATGGACAATAGTACTAAGTGTCCCGATTCCAAGCATTAGGGGCGCATAGTTAATCTTATTTGGCTGTTTTAAGATTGCAATCTGCCTTAAAAACAAAATCGCCATCACACTAAAAGCTATCAGTAAATCACTATCAAACATAACATATCCTTAAGTAAGAATATTTTATCATAATTTTTTATAAAACCATCTCTAAAATCTCTTTTGGACTTTTCACTACTATAGGGTGTTCTCCATGAGCAGAAAATCCCCATGCAGCAAATATGGCTTCAATCCCCGCATTTCTCGCACTGAGCATATCTTTTGAATTGTCTCCGATCATCCAGGCTTTATCTTCTTGTGAATTGTAGTTGTAGTGATTTAAAATACGATAAATCATCTCAGGGTCAGGTTTGGAGGCTTTTACTTCATCAGCCCCTATGATAATATCAAACATTGAAGCAACATTAAGATGTGAGAGCATAGTTTTTGCAAAAACAGTCGGTGCATTTGTCGCAACTGAGAGAAAAACACCATTTTTCTTCAACTCCTGCAAAAGCTCTAAAACACCCTCGTACAAGTAAGGATTTTCTATACACTGCTCTTTATAATGTTTTTCAAATAGAACTCTGTCCCTGTTTTCGTAAGTCTGTGTATTATAAAACAGTTTTGGAAGATTTCTTACTTCCATATTGATGGCATCAACTATAAACTCTTCACTCAAAGGAGGTAAGTTGTGATTTTTTTGTCTTACATAATTTATGGAAATAGTTATATCTTTTTTTGAATCTATGAGTGTTCCGTCCATATCAAATATAACTATCTTTTTCATGACTTCATCTTCCCATAAATCTCAACCAAAGCATCTACAAAAAGATCGCTCTCATTCGGACAGGAACAGACTCTGTACTCCCTAAATCCAAGTTCCTCGGCTATCTCTTTGTACTCGACACCAAGTTCAAAATCAGTCTCTGAGTTATCAATCGTAAACGCAATAGGAAAAATGACCACGCCCCTGTTTCTTACAGTTTTGAGTTTATCTTCCAGTGAAGGGCTCAACCACTCCATAGGGCCTACCTTTGACTGATAAGCCAAGTGCACATCATGAAATCTCATATCCTCTTTGAGCATCATCTCTTTTAGTATCTCTACATGACGATTAACATGTTTTTCATATACATCACCGGCAGCTACTATCTTCTTTGGAAGTCCGTGTGCTGAAAATATAATATCAAAATCACGATACTCAGCATCATCAACTGTTTTTCTGATACTCTCAATAATTGCCTTGTTATATGTTTCATTTTCAAAAAAATGTTTGATCTCTATAAGCAGTGCATCTCCACTGCTTTTATGATATGCCTCTTCAAAATCTTCCAAAGATGATTTGGTTGTGGTTGTAGAGTATTGTGGATAGAGAGGAATAAGGTAGATTTTATCAATATCTTCTTTCTCTAATCTCTCAATCACTTCAGAAGCAAAGGGAGGCGTGTAACGCATGGCAAAATCTACGATACAACCCTCTCCCAGTTTTTGCTGTAATTTTGCCACAAGGTTTTTTGTATGCCCTACAATAGGAGATTTTCCGCCTAGCTCACGATAAATCTCCTGAGAAGATTCTGCACGATTAAAGACAATAAGTCCGCCTACAATCTTTCTCAGTAAATTACTCTTCATCGTAAGAATGTTTTTATCGGCAAACATATTCTTTAAAAACATTTCAACCTCGTTAAGATTGTTTGGTCCACCCATATTTAAAAGTATTATTGCCTCTTTTTTCACTCTTTATCCTGTTTTATATAAATTGCAAGCCAAATGACCACCTGTCTGGTTTTAAGCAAGGTATGTTTTGTCTTGGCAGGGATAAAAATATGCTCACCTGCTTTTAATTTGTGTACTATACCATCAATTTCAAGTTTTGCACAACCTTTTAAGAGAACAACCCATTCATCTTCAGCTTGACAAAATGTTTGAGGCGTTTTTAGAGTATTGCTTACTATCCTCTTTATCTCTACATTTTTTTTACTCAAAAGAGTTGTAAAATTTTCACTATCACGCTCTGGAAGTTCAAAATCAAACAGATTACTCATTTTCAACTCGCAAACTCACTTCATACATAAACTTATGCAGCTCCAGCATATCTTCATATATATTATATAGAGTATCTATCAGTTCATTCCCTTGCTCTATCAAGTGCGGATCCAAAACCTTATATGCAGCCATCCCCTTATAGAGGCTCAATTCGGCATTGGACATCTCTTTATCAAATCCTCTTGGATATCTTTTATACCCTTTTTCTATAATCGAGTAACCCTGCTTAGTCAAATTGTTAATGATTTTTTGCAACTCACTGCGTTTAACATCATCTTTGATGTATTGACGATAGGCATCAAGCATAGGCTTTTCAAACCATCGAACTCCAACAGCGACAAAAAGTTCATCAGGGGAGAAATGCAGATAAAAACTTGAATTTTGCATCCTTTTTCCGCTTCCCTGCCAAAAAATTATGCCTATTCGTGACTTTATAGGCTCTTTATTTGCGCCCATTCGTCTGGTATCTCTGTAAATTCTAAAGAGTGATTTGTTGATTTTGGGTACTGCGTTTAGAGTGGGTTCAAGAGCCTGAAGATGTTCACCCATCTCCTCTACAAAAGCACGAGACGGGTTTAAAATCAGTTTTTCATACTCATTTTTATGAGCTTCAAACCATATTTTATTATTATTTTGACGGATAGAGTTTAAAAAAGGAATAAGCTCGGGTGAAAAACCTTTAAACTCCATAACTGCTGCCCTATGCTAGCTTTCTATTTCTAAATGCAAGTATAATGATTACAAATACAACTGCATATGAAATCGGTACAAAGTCAGGAATAGGTACCGGATCACCTTTTGCATATGAGTGCATACCTGCAAGATAATAATTCACACCAAAGAATGTCATTAGTACCGAGGTAAATGCCATCAAAGAGATAACACTGTAGTTAAAATCATTATAGACTGATTTTATAAATCGAACATGAATTACTACAGCATATACCAAGATAGTGACCAGTGCCCAAGTCTCTTTTGGATCCCAACCCCAGTATCTACCCCAAGACTCATTTGC
>CAZCMR010000032.1:0-17346 GCA_964499805.1 uncultured Sulfurimonas sp. | reverse complement strand
AAGAGATGTCTATTTTAGTAAATAAAGATACAAAAGTTATCGTTCAAGGTTTTACTGGTAAAGAGGGTACTTTTCATGCTGAGCAATGTTTAGCATATGGTACTCAAATTGTTGGTGGTGTTACACCAAACAAAGGTGGTCAAGAACATTTAGGTAAACCAGTTTTTAATACTGTTAAAGATGCTGTTGACACTACAGGCGCAACAGTTTCTATGATTTTCGTTCCACCTGCATTTGTTGCAGATGCTGTAATGGAAGCTGCTGATGCAGGAATTGAACTTGCTGTAATTATTACAGAAGGTGCACCTGTTCGCGATATGATGTTTGCTAAACAGTATGCTACGAAACACAGTATGAAAACTATCGGGCCAAACTGTCCTGGTATTATCACAGCTGATGAGTGTAAAATCGGAATTATGCCTGGTATGATTTTCAAAAAAGGTAATGTTGGACTTATTTCTAAGTCTGGTACTCTTACTTATGAAGGTGCAAACCAAGTTGTAAAAGAAGGTTTTGGTATTACTACTGCAGTTGGTATTGGTGGAGATCCAATTATTGGTCTTTCATATAAACAACTTTTACCAATGTTTGAAGCAGATCCAGAGACTGAGGCAATTGTTATGATTGGTGAAATCGGTGGAGATCTTGAAATTCAAGCTGCAAAACTTATCAAAGAACAAATCACTAAACCAGTAGTTGCATTTATTGCAGGTCAAACTGCACCTAAAGGTAAACGTATGGGTCATGCTGGGGCTATCATTTCAGGAAGCGCAGGTACTGCAGCTGAAAAAATGGCAGCACTTGAAGCAGCAGGCGTAAAAGTTGTTGTCTCTCCAGCTGAAATTGGCAAGGCTGTAGCTGAAGTTTTAGCAAAAAAATAGTCTTAAATTTTTGTGTGAGCCTCGTAATGTAACACTTTGGTTGTATATGGGGCGCTATGAGCACATTTTAGAGTAAAATTATTAAAACTTAGATACTCTTGGAGTACAAAAAGTAGTATACAAAGTTAATTTGTATCTTAAAAAGAGGAGAATAAATGGGAACTTTTAAAACTGAAAACCCAGGCGATCAACCTGTATGGGTGAATACTAGTAACTGTAAAGCATGTGATATTTGTGTAGCAGTATGTCCGGCAGGTGTATTAGGTATGGTATATGAACCAACATCAGTTCTTGGTGCGATGATTTCTATCGACTTTCCAGATGATTGTATTGGTTGTATGGAGTGTGAACTCTCATGTCCAGACTTTGCTATTTATGTAGCAGATAGAAAAGAGCTTAAAGCTGCTGGTAAAAGCTTTGCTAAACTTACAGACGAAGCGAAGAAAAGACAAGAACAAATTGTTGCAAACAACTATATGTCGCTAAAACAAAAAGGAGCTAAATAATGGCTAGAGAAGTAATATCAACTGGTAATGAGCTAGCTGCAAAAGCTGCTGTAGAAGCTGGTGCTAGATTTTTCGGTGGTTATCCGATTACTCCATCATCAGAAGTAATGCACGTTGCATCAGACTTACTGCCTGCTGTTGGTGGAACTGCTATTCAGATGGAAGATGAGATCGCAGGTATTTCTGCTGCTATCGGCGCTTCTGCTGCAGGTGTTAAGTCTTTTACTGCGACATCAGGTCCTGGTATTTCATTAAAAGCAGAGCAAATCGGTCTTGCTTTTATTGCTGAGATTCCATTAGTAATTGTTAATGTTATGCGTGGTGGTCCATCTACTGGTCTTCCAACTCGTGTATCACAGGCTGATATCGGTCAAGCACAGTACCCAACTCATGGTGATTATGCTTCAATTACTTTATGTGCAGGTTCACTTTCTGAGTGTTATACTGAAACTGTTCGTGGTTTCAATCTTGCAGAGAAGTATATGACTCCGGTTTTCGTTCTTTTAGATGAAACAATCGGTCACATGCATGGTAAAGCTGTTCTTCCTGATTTAGAGGAGATAGAAGCTAACACTGTAAATCGTGAAAGATTTGATGGTGATCCAGCAGACTATAAACCATATGATGTTCCTATGAATAAACCAGCAGTACTTAACCCAATGTTCGAAGGGTATAAGTATCACGTAACTGGTCTTCACCATGGTGCAGAAGGTTTCCCAACAGAAGATGCAGAGCAATGTGAATTTAACATTGAGCGTTTAGTTGGTAAAATCAACACTGTTCACTTAGAAAATGGTGGTCTTGATGATCTTCCAGATTATGAAGAGGTTGATTTAGATGATGCAGAAGTTTGTATCATTGCTTATGGTTCAATTGCACTTGGTGCTTACGAAGCTGTTAAAAAACTTAGAAGCGAAGGTATCAAAGCAGGACTATTTAGACCAATTATGTTATGGCCTTCTCCAATTAAGCGTTTAGAAGAGCTTGGAAAACAATTTGGTGATAAGATTATGGTTACTGAGCTTAATATGGGTCAGTACTCTAAAGAGATTGAGCGTGTTATCAAACGTAATGATTTTACAACGCTGCTAAAAGCAAATGGTCGTCCAATCGCACCTGCTGAGATGGTAGCAAAAGTTAAGGAGATGATGTAATGGCATTTAATTATGATAAATATTTACGTGTAAACAAGATGCCGACACTATGGTGTTGGGGTTGTGGTGATGGTGTAATTTTAAAAGCAACTATCCGTGCTATTGAAAAAATGGGATGGGATATGAACGATGTTTGTGTTGTATCTGGTATCGGATGTTCTGGAAGATTTTCTTCATACATTGATTGTAATACTGTTCACACTACGCATGGTCGTACTATTGCATATGCAACTGGTATTAAGCTTGCAAAACCACATGCACATGTAATTGTTGTTGCTGGTGATGGTGATGGTCTTGCTATCGGTGGTAATCATACTATTCATGGTTGTCGTCGTAACATTGATTTAAACTTTATTTTGATTAATAACTTTATTTATGGTTTAACAAATTCTCAAACATCTCCGACAACACCTCGTGGTATGTGGACTGTTTCTCAAAAGAATGGTAATATTGACCCAACATTCAATGCTTCTAACTTAGCAATTGGTGCTGGAGCTTCTTTTGTTGCACGTGAGTCTATGATTGATCCTAAAAAATTAGAAAAAATTCTTGTAAAAGGGTTCTCTCACAAAGGTTTTAGTTTTATTGAGGTTCTTTCAAACTGTCATATTAACCTTGGCCGTAAAAATAAAATGGCTAATGCTATGGAAAATCTTGATTGGATTGACAGTATCACTATGCCACTTAAAAAATGGGAAGCTCTTGAAGATGGAATTGAAAAAGAGAATCTTTTACCAACTGGTGTATTAAGAGAAGTTGAACAAGAAGAGTACTGTGATATGTACGCTGAAATTCAAAAAGCTGCACAAGGTCAACGTGCTAAAATTACTCAAGACGACTTTGAGAAAAAAATATAAGTAAGGAGTTATAAATGAGACATACTTTAAGATTTACTGGCGTTGGTGGACAAGGTGTTCTACTTGCTGGTGAGATTATGGCTGCTTGTAAGATTAAAAATGGTGGTTATGGTCTAAAAACTGCTACTTATACTTCTCAAGTTCGTGGTGGGGCAACAGTAGTTGATATTACACTTGATGATGATGAAATTCGTTATCCATATGCAAATGAAGGTGAAATTGATTTTATGCTTTCTGTTGCAGATGTTTCATACCATCAATTTAAAAATGGTGTTAGACCAGGTAACAAGATCGTTGTAGATCCAAATCTTGTACATCCAACTGATGAAGATAGAAAAACTTGGGATATTATTGAAATTCCTATTATTACTATCGCAAAAGAAGAGGTTGGTAATGTAATTACTCAATCGGTTGTTGCTTTAGCAATTACAAATACTATGACAGGTGTACTTCCTGAGCAGTCTCTAATAGACACTATGCTTTCAAAAGTTCCACCAAAAGTTCATGAAGCAAATAAAAAAGCTTATGCACTTGGTAAAGCATATGCTTTAGATGCCTTAGGTACTAAATAATTATTTAAATGATTAAAACTATTTAAAAGCAACTTCTCTTAATTGAGAGTTGCTTTTTTTATTCTATATAACTAATATTATATAGTATCAATATTAATAAATATGATTAAATTTTAATACTTTCCCAGAAAAAATCAACATGTTTTTCAAACTGTGTAGCAAGATTATTTGTAGAATATGCATCAAAACGCAGTAGAGTAACCTGAAGGCGCAAATAGAAGAGGGTGCTTAGAAACTCATATGATATCATCATAGGATCACTAGAGCGTATTAATGAGTGCTGCATCATAACAAAAAAACCTTCCGAGAGAATTTTGATATTATTATTATGAAATTCTTGCATAAATTTTTCACGTAATCCTTGATTTTGCATTAATTCGATCATAAGTAATCTAAACATATTTTCGTTATTTTTATCAAAAGTAAGCATTTTATATTGAGTTGTAAATTTTTGTAAAAATGGCTTTCCTCTAAGTGCCAGTTCTTCTATCTCTTCTTTTGTAAATGTGAAAGGCGAAGTAAAAATATTTTTTGCTACCTCTAAAAATATCTCTTCTTTATTTTTATAATGATTATAGATAGCACTCTCCCTAATACCAACTTCCGCAGCAATTTTTCTAACACTAGCACCTTTATATCCGTATTGAGAGAAGAGGGCTGTAGAAACTTTTAATATCTTTTGTTTAGTTCCTTTTCCTCTACTTTGTTCCTTGTTTATGGGCATACTGACTCCTTTAGTAGTAAAATGAACACTTGTTAATTAAACAGCAATTTTATATGAACACTTGTTAATTAATGCTTAAATTCAAGTGAACACTTGTTAATAACATAAATATATATTATGAACAAGTGTTCACTATTCTTTTCTTTTAATTTAATGTATAATTTCAATAAGGTACAAAAGATAGTAACTTGATTTTCAAGAGGAAAGTCCGAGCTGCTGTAAGACAGTGTTCCATTTAACGAATGGCCGTAGTAATACGAGGGAAAGTGCAACAGAGATTAGACTTCTACGTTTATCGTAGTAAAGGTGAAAAGGTGTGTGTAAGAGACCACCAGTCTCTATGGCAACATAGAGAGCTTGTAAACCCAACATGGCAGCAAGAAACAGATGGTTAGCGTCTTACAATTGCTATTGTTTCGCTGGAAGCATAACGTAAGTTATGCGGTAGATTAATGCTATCACTACAAAACTCGGCTTATTTTGTACCTTACTTCTTAATTGGGAAATCTTAGATTGAAAACAATTATCTATTCTATTATAGTATTACTATTTTTCACAGGTTGCAGTGCCCCACATATTAGCTTCAACGATACTATAAAAGCATTTGAATTAACACGCAATAATGAAATTCTTTTAACACAAGATGCCAGACAAGTATTTCAGGGCAGGGTGAGTTTACCTCATATTAGTATATATCAATATATTTATAAACTTGACAATGCAGACTTTATAATATATGAACAGGCATATACACACCCTTATTATATTTTTGATAAAAATATAGATGTTATTGTAAGCAGAATTTTCCCTGATTACAATGTTAAACGCAGTGCCAGAATCGGCAATCTCTATTTTTATACATTAGAACCAGAGGCACATACATATATTCTTTATATGGTTGTTGAAAATCAAAATAAAAAATTATTAAAAATAATGTATAGTAAAGATAAAAGCATATTTGACAGACTTCTACATAAGCTAGATAAAAATGCTCAATTTGCTGATTTAAAACTCGATAAGAATATAAGCAATAAACATTGCCATTTATTTATAAAAAGTAAGTGGAATTATAAAAATATATTGTTTACTGATCTTCTAAAACAAGAAGGTGGTGGAATGAGGCGAGCCAAATAATTTCAAGAGAATTTACATTATGTTAACCAATATAATAATTAAAATATAAATAACAAGGGTAAGAACTAAATGGATACAAAAGAACAATTAATAATCGATATACAAAATCTACTAAATACATATAATGGAATTAACCCTACTTCTATTAATCCTGATCTATTAAAATTTATGGATGAACAAACACTTAAAGAAATTATCGGCAATCTACTTGATCAAAAAGAGCTTTCTAAGGAGAGTGATATTGAATGGTTGGAACAATTTAAAACGAAATAATCTATTGTTGAAAAATATTTCTGTTTCAATATGTTATTGTTATTTACTATTATTGTGTATAATTCCCCTATTCTAAAATAAATATAATAAGGAAGTTTTTATGAGCACTAATTTAGACTTAATCCAATTAACGGAACAGACAAAAAAACTTACAGCGATGGTAGTTGAAGATGAGAAAGTTACAAATGAACTTTTAAGTTCTACGTTTAAAAACTTCTTTTCAAAAGTAGATTCATGTTTTGACGGTGCTACTGCACTTGAAGTATATGAAAAAGAGAAGCCAGATGTTGTTTTTGTAGATATCATTATGTCAGGAATGGATGGTATTGAACTTTCCCGTAAAATTCGCGAGATTAATCCTGCACAAATTATTATTGTTATCTCTGCAAGTAATGATATGGAAAAAATTTCAGAATCAATTGAAGTTGGTGTAAACAGTTTTATTCAAAAACCAATTGATACGAAAAAAATCATTGAGCTTTTAGGTAGTGTTGTATCTATGGTAGCAAAAAAGAAAAAGGTTGAAACAAAAACATTTTCTATCTCTCTTCCATTAGATTTATATGAAACTGTAAATGATAATGCAAAAGCTGAAAGCATCTCTAAAAATGCTGTAATTATCAGAGCGCTACGCAGTTTTTACGACTAAAAATATTTTTATATAGATTTATCTTTTTTTAAGGATTAAATCTATATAATTTCGGCTCAACAAATAAGTTGAACTACTTACAAAAAGTGGCCCCGTCGTCTAGCGGTTAGGATCCATGGTTTTCATCCATGTTACAGGAGTTCGATTCTCCTCGGGGTCACCACTTTTTCTCCACAATTTCTTAGAAAATATTTATCACAACGAAACAACTTATAAAACTTAGTTTATCATATGTCTGTTAAAAGACAAGGAACTTTTTCAAGCTCCTCTGCCCTTTTAAAATCTAATTTTCATTTAATTTTTGAGCTACAAGTTGATTAACAACTTTTGGGTTTGCTTTTCCTTGTGTTGCTTTAAGTACCTGCCCGACAAAGAAACCTAATAGTTTAGTGTTTCCTACTCTATATTTAGATACATTATCTGGGTTGTTTGCAACTATCTCATCGATAATAGGAATAATCGCAGAAGGGTCACTTATCTGTATTAGACCTTTTGCTTCTACGATCTGTGTTGGATTCTCTCCTGTTCTAACTATATCCTCAAATACTTGTTTTGCAATCTTATTTGAGATGATTTCATCATCAATCATTTTAGCAAGTTGTGCTATATGTTCTGCTGTAAACTTCAACGCATCAATTTCTGTTTGTTTCAATTCTCTGGCTACTTCATTTACCACGATATTAGATATATTTACAGGGCTTTCAACTATATTTAGAGCTTCTTCAAAGAAATTTGAAAGAAAAGTATCACGGGCTAAAGTATTGGCTACTTCACTGTTTAGTTTTAAATCATTAGTAAACTTGTCAAACAATGTTTTTTGCTCATCGCTCATTGGTGCGACTTCACCATCGATCTGTACCTTTTTAGCCTGTAGTCTAGGCGTAGCTTGTTGTTTTACTTTTGTTTTTTTCGCCCAAGAGTCCTTGAGTCCGACAATTTTATTAAATACAGGTTTTTCATCACTGTAGTCTATCGGATCAGCATAAAAATACCCTACTCTTTCAAACTGAAATCGCTCATCTGGTCTTTGTGTGATTACAGCCGGTTCAACAAAAGCATTTTTGATGATTTTTAAAGAGTCAGGATTTAGATCTTCCACACCTTCAGGTGCTTCATTCTTAAAAAGTCTATCATACAATCTTATCTCTACCTGTTTTGCATCTGCAGCGCTTACCCATTGGATTGCACTTTTTACTTTGATACCACTTGTATCTGAACCACTTTTAGAATTAGGATAATACTCTGCTTTGAGCTCTGTGATATTTCCATTTTCATCTTTGATCACTTCTTTACAGGTGATAATATAACCGTGTCGCAATCTCACCGGCTGTTCAGGTGTCAGACGAAAGTAGCCTTTTGGAGGGTTCTCTTCAAAGTCATCTCTTTCGATGTAGAGCTCTTTTGAAAAAGGTATCTTTCTTGAGCCCTCTTTTGGTACATCATGCGGATAGTATGGAGCATCTATCTCTTCAAAACCTTCGTAGTTTTCAATAGTTACTTTAATCGGATCAAGAACACACATAACACGAGGTACTTTTGTATTGAGATCATCTCTTATACAAAATTCAAGTTGTGCAACATCAACCACAGAGTTTGCTTTTGCTATACCGATCTGATCACAAAAGTTTAAAATAGATTCAGGGGTATAACCTCTCCTTCTATATCCTGCGATTGTAGGAAGACGGGGATCGTCCCACCCATCTACATATTTACCTTCAACCAGTTCTAAAAGTTTTCTTTTGCTCATAACTGTATAGTTAATGTTTAAGCGTGCAAATTCGTATTGATAAGGACGAGGCGGTTTTAATTCAAGGGTATCTAACACCCAGTCGTAGATATCACGATTGTTTTCAAATTCCAATGTACAGATTGAGTGCGTGACCCCTTCTATATAGTCAGATAAACAGTGTGCAAAATCATACATTGGATAGATTGACCATTCATCCCCTGCTCTAAAGTGATGTACATTTCTGATACGGTACAAAAGAGGATCTCTCATTTTCATATTGGCTGCACTCATATCTATTTTTGCTCTTAAAACATGCTCACCGTCTTTAAATTCACCGTTTTTCATCTTCTCAAAAAGTTCAAGGTTCTCTTCTACACTTCTGTTCGCATATTTACTGCGTTTACCCGGCTGAGTAACAGTTCCACGATACTCACGTATTTCATCTTCTGAGAGACTGTCAACATAGGCTTTACCCATTTTGATGAGTTTAATGGCATAATCATGTATCTGAGAAAAATAGTCAGAAGTAAAGTATATTTCATCTCCCCAGTCAAACCCAAGCCATTTTACTGCATCTTCAAGAGCATGGACATATTTTGTGTCTTCTTTTGTCGGATTTGTATCATCCATTCTTAGATTACAGTGACCATTATAATCACGGGCAATACCGAAGTTTATAGAAATAGACTTAGCATGTCCTATATGTGGAAAACCATTTGGTTCTGGTGGAAATCTGGTGACTATCTCTTTGTATTTACCTGATTTTAAATCATTTTCAACTATCGTGCGTAAAAAATCTTTTTTCTTATTCATTATTAGCAAACCTTTATTATAAGGATTGTATTTTATCAAATCAGAGCTTATAATTAATCGAAATTTTGTTAGAATTACGAAAAATCCAGATAGGAATATGAATGTTAAGATTTGCGTCCAGCCCGACCGGTGATATGCATATAAACGAGTTAAGAGTAGCCCTCTTTAACTACATTGTTGCAAAACAAAAAGGCGAAGATTTAGTTGTCAGAATAGAAGACACAGATCAAGAGAAAAATATAGAAGGTAAAGATCAAGAGATTTTAGACATTTTAGGACTTTTCAATATAGAACACTCTCAGGTAGTGTACCAAAGTAAGAACTTTCGTTTTCATTCAGCTATGGCACTGCAGCTTTTACATGAAAAAAAAGCTTTTGCATGTTTTTGTTCTTCTGAGTGGCTAGAGCAAAAAAAAGAAGAGGCAAAAAAGGCAGAAAAAGATTATTGTTATGATGATGCATGTAGAAACCTTCCTGCTGAGCTGGTTATCGACAACACTGCTCCTTTTACAATTCGTATTGCTCGCCCTGATAAGCCCATCGTTGTCAAAGATCATATTCAAGGTGAAGTGAGTTTTGAGCCTGATGCAGTAGACAGCTTTGTTATTATGCGTCAAGACAAAACTCCTACATATAACTTTGCATGTGCTGTTGATGATATGCTTAGTGATATCTCTATTGTCATTCAAGAAGAAAAGCACTTCAAAAGTGCTCCAAAACAAAAGCACGTCAGAGATGCACTCAATTATGATAAAAAAATCGAGTATGCACATCTGCCAAATATCTTAAATGATACTCTTTTAAGCGTTAAAGGACTTTTAGAAGAGGGATATCTTCCGGAAGCGATATCAAATTATTTAATATCAATAGGAAATAAGCCACCTAAAGAGATCTTTACACTTCAAGAAGCTTTGGTCTGGTTTGATCTTGATAAAGTATCGAAAAATCCTACTCATTTTGATATGGATACACTTAAAGATATCAATAAAGAACACCTCAAAAGACTCGATGTCAAGGAGCTTTCTCGTTATGTCGGCTTTGCTGATGAAGAGATAGGTGAGCTCGCTTATATCTACCTTGAAGAAGCAAAAACGACAAAAGAGTTAAAATCTAAAATCGCATCTATCTTTGCAGTCAAAGATATCAGTGATGAAGCGAAAGAGTCTGTTGAGGCTCTCCGCCGTGCAATAAAAAAGGCACCCTACTTTGAGGAGTACAGTTCTTTTAAAAAGCATCTCATGAAAGAGACAGCACTTCAAGAAAGAGAGTTTGTAAAAGCACTTCGTATACTTTTAACAAACGCAGAACATGGACCTGATATCTCAGAGATATACAAATATTTGAAAAACTACTTAGGAGAGATTATAAAATGAGTGCAATAATGGAAATCGTTCAAGGAATCGGCGGTATATTTATCAGTTTGATAAATGTTTATATTTGGGTGATAATTATCACAGCATTACTTAGTTTTGTAAATCCTGATCCGTACAATCCGATTGTACAGTTCTTATACAGAGTTACAAATCCTGCATACAGTTTTGTAAGAAGATTTATGAGAACAGATTTCAATGGTCTTGATTTTGCACCACTGATTATCATCATAGCTCTTCAAGTGCTTATAGTGGTTTTAAGTACCCTACTCTACAAGATTTAAAACTACTCTTCTTGTTTAAACAACAGCACTCTTGAGCTGCTGTTGTTATCTTTAATCTGAAGTTTCAACTCTCCCTTTTCTTTTTCAAACGTAACTAAATAGTATTGCAGCCATGCTGCGTTTATAGATGTTAGTTTTGTAAATTTGTTCGGATTTGAGAGTTTTTTCACACTCAGAGGTTTTTTTGAATTCAAAAAAAATTGAAGATTTTTATCTTTAGAGTTTTGAATATAGAGAGAAAGATAAAAGTACTCACTGTTATGAAACTCTCTTTTGTCTACATTATTTAAGTACAGAGCTGTTACAAGACCTGTTGTTTCATTTCCATCTTTTATTTTTGCATTTTGGAGGTGCTCTTCACTCAGTTCCTGTTTTTTGGTAATATTAAAATCATCAAAAGCACTTTTGTGCGCGCAAGCACTAAACAAAATCGGTAAAATCAAAATAATAAAATAAATTTTCATTTTATACCCTGTTTTTGTGAGAATTATATCTTAATTAAACTCTTCTTTTGTATAATAAACCAAAATTTTAGGAACATATATTGAATAAAAGATTAGCTGTTGCGTTTACCGGTCCTTCAAACAGTGGCAAGACCACTCTGATTTTAAAAGTAGCCAGAAAACTGATTCATGAGCATAAACTTGAAGTTGCTATCATAAAGCACGACCCAAAGGATAAAGCTCGTTTTGACGTCGAAGGAAAAGACAGTTACAAGTTCAGTGATACCGGAGCAGAGGTAATTGTAACTTCACCAAATCGTACAACCTACTTTTCACAAAGACGCTCAGAACTTGATGATATGGTAAGACTTTTTGACAAGTTCGATATTTTGCTTGTAGAAGGTTTAAAGAACCTTCCCCTGCCCCGTATCAGTATCTTTAGAAATATGATCGATGAAGAGTACTTTCCATACATGAATGCTTTGGCGGTGGACAGTTCAGTTGATCTAAATCAATACGATATCCCCAATGGCGTAGATATTTTGGATCTAAACTCAGCAGATGATGTTATATCCTGGATATTAAAAAATGCAAAACAAATCTAAATAAGGAATAAAAAATATGAATGAAATATTTGAAGCGATACAAAAAAGTGCTAAAAGAATCAAAGAGGCTATTGATGTAAAAGATATCGGCTATTCACAACAAGAGAACTCTTCAGGTGAAACGCAACTGGAATTAGATATTAAATGTGACATGATCATAGAAGAGGAATTTTCAAAGATCACTGCTATCAACACAATTGCCAGTGAAGAGAAAGAGCACGCTCAAGAACTACATGAAAACGGAAAATATTTCATCGCATATGATCCACTTGATGGTTCTTCTTTAGTAGATGTAAACTTAAGTGTCGGTTCTATTTTTGGTATCTACGACGGTGGATTTGGTACTGAGAACATGGTAGCTTCATGTTATGTTGTCTACGGACCGCGCGTAGAGATGGTTTTTGCATATAATAAAGTGAAACTCTACCTGCTTCAAGCCGGTGATTTTGAGTATGTAAAAGAGATCCGTTTAAATGAAAAAGGAAAACTCAATGCACCGGGTGGAACACAACAAAACTGGGAACCATACCACAAAGCTTTAGTTGACAGTTTCTTTGCTGAGGGTTACCGTCTGCGTTATTCGGGAGGAATGGTTCCTGATCTGCACCAGATACTGCTCAAAGGCGGCGGACTTTTCAGCTATCCTGCAACAAGTGACAAACCAAATGGTAAACTACGTCGTCTTTTTGAAGTGTTTCCTTTTGCTTTTGTATACAAGACAGCAGGTGGTGAGGCTATTGACGGTCATAAAGATCTCATGTCTTTAGGCTATGCGCATGTTCATGACACATCTCCTTGTTTCTTTGGCTCAAAATATGAGATAGACAAAGTAAAAGAGGTTTATGCAAAAAATGCATAACAAACAAAAAGACAAGTTTGAAGTCCATCTTGATGCAATGATAATCAAGGTGCAGACTTGTCAAGAAGAAAAATCTCTTCAAAGCTGCAGTAAATGTGAACAGTTTTTGCAGTGTACTCTGAGAGAGGACTATATAAAAGCCGTATATAACAGTATGTCAAAAGGCGATACCGGCGGTTTTGAGTTTTAAGGTTCTTTTTCTAATTTTCTTTCTAGAATGAAGATAGTTGGACACCAAGCATACAGAGATTAAGAACTATTGCTGTTATTGGGACCCACATAGGAAATGTCGTAACTCCTTTTGGATGTGGATTTTTTAGTTTTATCTTTATTAATGCCATATTCACAAGAGTAAATATGATAAAAATCACAAAACTTGTTGATTGTGCTAATGTTATAAGCGGTAACAAAAGTGACAAAGAAAGTATAATCAATGATGTTGTAAGTGTTGCATAAACAGGCGTAGAGGTTTTAGGGCTTACAACACCTAAAAACCGAGGCATCCAACCTTTTATACTCATACCGTAAAAAATACGAGAGACCATTATAATCTGCACTAAAACACCATTAATGACAGCAAACATTCCGATAAAACTAAGTATTACAGCCTTTTGAGAGGTCGCTTTTTCATATACTACCGCCAACGGCGCAGAAGTGGAGGCAAGTAACTCTGGAGATACAAGAGATATGGAAACAAAGGCAATGAAAAGATAAAGCACTGTAGCGATAGACAGTGTAATAATAATAGCCTTTGGCATTGTAGAAGTGGGATCTTTTACCTCTTGAGCAATATTTACCATATCCTCAAATCCGATAAAAGCATAAAACGCCAAAAATGCCCCTAAAATAATATTATGCAAAGCAGTGAAATCTGCAGGGGGTATCATCTTTGTGAGCTCATCTAAACTAAAAGAAACATAAGGAAGAGCAACATATATAACAAACAAAAGTCCAAAAACCTCTAAAAACGTAAAAAGTGCAGCAATCTTTACGGACTTCCCTATTCCCCAAATAGCAATAAGCGTTAAAAGAAAAATCAAACTAATAGCAACTACAAATTCTGGAATACTAATAAAAGTACTTAAATAACCATAAAAGCCGTGTATGATCGTTGCAGAGGAAAGTACTCCGCTTAATGCGATTATAAGACCTATGGCCATAGCGAGTTGTTTCATTCCAAAGCCCTCATACAGATATACTGCTTCACCCGCACTAACGGGATATCTTGCTGATAATTCCGCATAGGTAAATGCTGTAAAAAGTACAATTACACAGGCAATTATAAAAGAGAGAGGCATATATATACCGCTTATTCCAGCTATCTTACCTATAAGCACATAAATACCGGCACCAAGAATATTTCCAAGTCCATAAAATACAAGCAAAGGAAGAGATATGATTCTTTTTAAAGAAGTATTGCTTTTTTCTTCATTTAGCATAACCAAACTCCATTTTGTAAAACTATTAGGCAAATAATTTATAGCATCATTTATATTAAGAGTAGCTATTGAAAAATCTAAGTCTATTTGGATAAAATATCACCTATAAATACTTCACAGGATATAAAATTGAGTAAATATATTACTACACCTATCTATTATGTAAACGGCGAGGCTCACATAGGGCATGCTTATACTACTTTTATCGCAGATACGATGGCGCGATACGAAAGACTTAAGGGCGAAGATACTTTCTTTTTAACAGGGACTGATGAACACGGGCAAAAGATAGAAGAGTCTGCTGCAAAGAACAACAAACCTACACAACAGTTCGCAGATGAGATCAGTGCTACGTTTAAAAACCTTTGGGATGAGTTTGGAATCAGTTATGACAAGTTTATCCGTACAACAGATGAAGATCACATGCGTGGTGTACAAAAAGCATTTGAAGTGATGTATGAAAAAGGTGATATTTATAAAGATTTTTATGAAGGTCACTACTGTGTAAGCTGTGAGACATTTTTTCCTGAAACGCAGCTCGTAGATGGTGAATTCTGTCCTGATTGTGGGCGAACTACAAATGTGGTAAAAGAAGAGAGTTACTTTTTTAGACTCTCAAACTATGAAGATAAACTTTTAAAATACTACGAAGAACACCCAGATTTTATCGTTCCCCGCTCACGTGCAAATGAAGTTATCAACTTTGTAAAAGGTGGTCTTCGTGACCTTTCCGTTACACGTACTTCATTTAGCTGGGGTGTAAAAATGCCTGCAAGCATTAACGATGACAAACATGTCATGTACGTTTGGCTTGATGCCCTACTAAACTATATCACAGCACTTGGTTATGGTACAGATGAGGCGAAGATGAACTACTGGCCTGCAGATATACATCTTGTAGGAAAAGATATTTTACGTTTTCATGCCATCTACTGGCCTGCATTTTTGATGAGTCTTGATCTTCCCCTTCCAAAACACATCGGTGCGCATGGCTGGTGGACCCGTGATGGTGAAAAGATGAGTAAATCAAAAGGCAATGTTGTCTCTCCAAAAGAGGTTGCAGATGCTTATGGTGTTGAAAATCTTCGTTATTTCATGCTTCGTGAAGTTCCTTTTGGTCAAGACGGTGACTTTTCTCAACGTGCATTTATTGACAGAATCAACTCAGAACTCAGTAATGACCTTGGAAATCTACTCAACCGTATTATAGGTATGAGCGGAAAATACAGTGATTTTGAGATAGACAGTGTAGATGTTGAAAAGTACCATGCAAAAGAGATCGCCTCTATGAACACAATCTTGGACTCTTTGGATGCTTTTTTAGAAAAACTACAACCACACAGATACCTTGAAGAACTATGGAAGCTTTTTGCCATCGGAAACGGTGTAATCCAAGAGTATGAGCCATGGGTAAAAATGAAAAACGGACAAAAAGATGAAGCACTTGCTACTGTTGCAGTGGTTGCCAATATTTTAGCAAAAGCTGCCATTATGCTTCATCCTGTAATGCCAAATACTACAAACATCATTGCAGATGCTCTTGCGTTTGAGATAAATACACAGAGCTATAAAGAACTCGTGTTGGACAAAAAACTTCTTAAATTATTTAATATCAAAAAAGTTCCGCCGCTTTTCCCTCGTGTTGAAGAGCCTTTGATGCAAGAAGCACCAAAAGCAGAACCTACACCTGTAGTTAAAAAACAAGAGACAAAAGAGAGCAAAAAAACTTCTTCTGAGGAGCAAGATAATCTCATAGAGATAGGACAGTTCTTCGAAACATCTTTAAAAGTAGGTACGGTTATTGAAGCTGAGGAAGTTCCAAAGAGTAAAAAACTTCTCAAACTGCAGATAGATCTGGGCGAAGAGTCAAACCGTCAGGTAGTAGCAGGGATAAAAGAGTTCTACTCTCCTGCAGATCTGCTTAATACCCAAGTATGTGTTGTAGCGAACCTTAAACCTGCGAAACTTATGGGAATGATGAGCGAAGGAATGCTTCTTGCTGCGAAAGATGAAGATGGTCTGTGCCTAATCAGACCTGAAAAACCTAAAAAAGCAGGCACACCTATTGGATGAGACTTGAAAATACAGTAGCACTTATTAATGGGGAGTTAGTAAACTCACCATTTGTAAACAATTTTGAAAATATCGTCCTAGAGGCAAAAGCGGTAAGAAGAGGAGACCTTTTTATTGCTTTTGATGAAGAGAGTATTGAAGAGGCCATTTTTAATGGTGCTTATGGGATTATATTTTATAAACCCACTCAAATCAGAGATAATGAGATCGCATGGATCAAGGTACAAAACCTTGAAGATGCACTTGTCCGACTGCTGCGTTTTGAGCTGCTTAACAAAGAGATAAGTGTTTACTCTTGTGATGAAATAGTACTTAAACTCGCTCTTCAGGTCGTTACTGAACCAAACTTCATCGCTCTTTTTGGCGACATTAAGTCAGTTTTTAAAAGTTTGGCAAATATTGAAGAGCACTGTACTATTTTATTCAGCCCTGCCCTGACAACAGCAGATCTCTTTACAGATATCAAAGAGATGCCAAAATCACCGCAATCAAACATCAATATAGTAGAACAGACTCTTTTTGAGACCTCTTTCATCTATGACAATATCTTTTATGAGCGACAACTTATCTCTCCGTTTTTTATGCCTTATCTTGAGCATTTACTTTATCTCTTTAAAAAACTAAAAATCAATTTCAGACTGCGAAAATTTACACCTATTGAACATTTTGAAGCAGTATTTACAAATAAGAACTTTGAGATAAAAGAGTTTGGAACAAGTGACAAAGTACTTATTTTTGAGAAGAACAGCACTTTGATAGAAGATGAGATGCTTTTTTTACAAACGCAGGCGACTTGGGCAAAAACTATCTACATTATTCCCTCTACACTCAAAGGAAAACTCTCATCAAAACAAAATTTGCAAAAAAAGACCTTCTTCTATCACACTAAAGATGAGATTAAGAAGATCTTACAAACTGAAACCTTTCACTTTGCCCTCATAGTCGGGGTAGATAAATCCATACTTGACAAACCTTTGGTAA
>CAZCMR010000031.1:0-17938 GCA_964499805.1 uncultured Sulfurimonas sp. | reverse complement strand
TTCCCTGTAGCACCGACAGATTCTATGGTAGATATGCGTGCTGAAATGATGCAGGTATTAGAACAAGTAGGTCTTGAAGTAATTTTAGGACACCATGAAGTTGCACAGGGGCAAGGTGAAATCGGAATTGTTTTTGGTGACATTATCACAGCCGGCGACAATGTTCAAAAGTATAAATATGTTGTCAAAATGATTGCGCACCTTAACGGCAAAACTGCAACATTTATGCCAAAACCACTTTACGGAGATAACGGAAACGGTATGCATGTTCACCAATCTTTATGGAAAGATGGTAAAAATCTTTTTTACAAAGAAGGAAACTATGGTAATCTAAGTGAGATGGCTCTTCACTATGCAGGTGGTATATTTAAACACGCTGCTGCAGTTTCAGCTTTTACCAACCCATCTACAAACTCATATAAGCGTTTAATTCCTGGTTTTGAAGCACCAAGTATTCTTACATACTCTTCTCAAAATCGTTCTGCTGCTTGTCGTATTCCATACGGTGCAGGTGAAAAAGCAACTCGTATTGAGATGAGATTTCCGGATTCTTCTGCATGCCCATACCTTGCATTTGCTGTTATGATGATGGCAGGAATTGATGGTATCAAGAACAGTACAATTCCTGTTGGACCAATGGATGAGGATCTTTTTGAACTCTCTCTTGATGAGATTCGTGAAAAAAATATTCCTCAAATGCCACATACACTTCGTGAAGCATTAGAAGGCCTCATAGCTGACAATGACTTCCTACAGCCTGTATTTTCATCAGAATTTTTAAATGCTTACCAACATTATAAATTTGAGCGTGATGTATGGCCAGATGAAGGTCGTCCAACAGCATTTGAATTTAAAACTACTTATCAATGCTAGCACTTTTCTCCCTTTTGGGAGAAAATTCCTCTTAAACAATAAATATTATCCTTTAAATTTTCCAACTAATTCTAAAACTTCTTTTTAAAAACTTCCAAATTCGCTATAATTTCGCCATTAATAACAAATGTAAGAGTGTGTTATTAAAAATTTCAAGTTAAAGGATTCACTATGAATCATATTCCCAGTGGCAAGTATAAGCCATATCCAAAAATAGATTTGCCAGATAGACAATGGCCTGATAATACTATTACAAAAGCTCCAAGATGGTGTAGTGTAGATTTACGTGATGGAAATCAAGCACTTATCAATCCTATGGACATGAATAAAAAACTTGAACTTTTTGCACTCTTACTCAAACTTGGATTTAAAGAGATAGAGGTTGGATTTCCATCAGCATCTAAAATAGAGTATGACTTTTTACGTAAACTTGTTGATGAGGATTTAATCCCTGATGATGTTACCATTCAAGTGCTAGTGCAAGCTAGAGAACATCTAATAGCAAAAACTTTTGAAGCTTTACGTGGGGTAAAAAAAGCAACTGTACATCTTTATAACTCAACTTCAATAGCGCAAAGAAAAATAGTTTTTGCAAAGTCTCAAGAGGAGATAATTGCGTTGGCGCTTGAGGGTGTTGATTTGGTAAAAAAATATGAAGCATCACATGATGGAGAGATATTTTTAGAGTATTCACCTGAGAGTTTTACAGGTACAGAGTTGGAGTTTGCCGCACGCATTTCAAACGCAGTGACCGCACGTTGGGGCATTAGTGATTTTCGTCAAGTTATTATCAATCTACCTGCAACTGTAGAGATGGCAACACCAAACATCTATGCAGATCAAATAGAGTGGATGAGCCGACACCTTGATAATAGAAAAAATGTCATAATCTCAACACATACACATAATGACAGAGGAACATCAATAGCTGCAACAGAGTTGGCACTTTTGGCTGGTGCTGACAGAGTTGAGGGGACACTTTTGAGCAATGGAGAGCGTACAGGAAATGTTGATATCATTACCTTGGCTCTTAATATGACAACACAGGGAATAGAGAGTGGACTTGATTTTTCAGATGTCAATGAAGTCGTAGAAGTGGTAGAACGTGTAACAGAGTTACCTACTCATCCACGTCATCCTTATGTTGGAGAGCTTGTCTATACGGCTTTTTCCGGTTCTCACCAAGATGCCATAAACAAAGGTTTGGCATACCAGCAGGCAAAAGAGGACCCTTTTTGGGAAGTTCCCTACTTGCCTATAGACCCTGCAGATGTGGGACGTACCTATGAGTCCATTATTCGTATCAATTCACAATCAGGTAAAGGTGGTGTTGCCTATATTTTAGAGAAAAATTACGGTTACCAGCTTCCAAAAGCAATGCATCCTGAAATTGGTCGTGCAGTGCAGGCTTTAAGTGATGAGAAGGGAAGAGAATTAAGTCCTGAGGAGATTTTAGAGGTCTTTAAAAATACCTACTTTAATATCAAAGAGCATATCTCATTTAAAGATGTCTCTTTGACATCGGATAATGGTACTTCAAAATGTACACTGACTTATATTAATGCCCATAACAAAGAGATTATCTCCGAAGGTGAAGGCAACGGTCCCATCGATGCCTGCAAAAATGCTCTTATGAAAGAGTACAAAAATGAGTTTACGATTAAATCTTACTCTGAGCACTCATGCGGAGACAAAAGCACGGCAAAAGCTGTTGCTTACATAGAGATACAAACAAAAGAGATACTCTCCTGCTTTGGAGTCGGAGCAGACAACGATATTACAGTCGCTTCTATCAAAGCACTCTTTTGTGCATTAAACAGAGCTTTTAACTAAAAGCTCATTCCAAATATTATCTCCGGGTATGAGTTAGTACACTCTAACTCACCCGGACAGTTTGTATACTGCTCATAAGCATATCCAAAAGAGGCATAGGTATTTTTTGTATTTATCAAAGAAATACCTCCTCTTACACCCACGGCACCATGGTTCTCTCTACCGCTTACAAAAGTTTGACGTGTAAAAACACCAAGATAAGGTCTTACTTTTTTTGATGCTTCAATATAGTAGTTGGACCCTACGGAGAGTTCATTTTGTGTTGGCGTAGCATTAAACCAACCTCTATAATAGAGGTTTACATTAAGATTATCCATTATAAAATAGCTGCCAGAGACTCCCACTAAAACATAATCCTGTCCGTAACTACTAGCAGCTCCCACCGATACACCAACATTTGAGGAACCTTTTACAAATATGTCTGCGTTTAGATATGTAACTACACTGCTATAAAAAGCCAAGATATATAATATTTTCTTTATCAAAATAGTAACTCCCCTTCTGGATCAGCCTCTTCTTCTAATCGAGGAGGCTTGGATATATTGCTGAAATACTCTTTTTTACCATCTATTTGTACCTCTATTATACCTTCAGGAACATCAAACTTACGTTTTACCTGAGGATAAAGTTTTAAGAGTTTTTGATAGTAACTTCTAAACGCAGGACCAGAAACACGTCCTCCGGTCTCTTTGTGATACATAGGGGTATTATCGTCATTTCCAAACCACACAACGGTCTCTATGGTAGGAGAGTAACCTGCAAACCATGCATCTATATTGTTATTTGTTGTGCCTGTTTTACCGGCAAGTTCAATCCCGCGTGCATTAGCCCGTCTTCCTGTTCCTCTTTTTACTACATCACGTAAAATTGTAGTCATTATAAAGGACTGCGTTTGCAAAGATGTTCTTATCTCCTCATGCTCTTTCTCATAAATCGTATGCCCCTTCTTCTCAATTGATGTAACAAGATGCGGTGTCACCTGCACACCTTGATTTGAAAATGATGTATAGTATTTTGCCAACTCCAAAGGAGACATGGACATTGTCCCTAGAGCAATTGAGAGGTCATTGGGAATATTTTTAATATGAAATTTTTTCAACTCTCTTAAGAGCTGTTGCAGCCCGATATCATTCACTAAATTGATTGTGGCCAGATTTCTTGAGTGAATCAAAGCCTCTCGCAGTGTTACTAGACCTTTATAATTCTTTTCATAGTTTTTAGGTCTCCACTTCATATCTTCACCATTCTTTTCATATTTGTATGTTTTGGCGATATCTACCAGTTTTGTTGCACCACTGTAACCCAAATCAATGGCAACCTGATAGATAAAAGGCTTAAATGCAGAACCAGGCTGGCGTTTTCCCTGTGTAGCACGATTATACGAGCTTTTCTTGTAATCCACACTCCCCACAAGTGCCAAAATATCACCACTTGCAGAATCAAGAGAGACAATCGCCCCGTTAAGCTGTGAAACATTTACATCTTGAAGTTCAAATTTCTCATCGCCAGTTGCACGAGCATACTCAAGCTTTTGCAGATCCTTCTCTTTATACTTTTCTATTCTTTTTAAAGCCAGATCATACGCATATTTGAGTGATTTTTTTGCTGCGTTTTGAAGTTGCAGGTCTATAGTTGTATATACTTCATAACCACCTGTTTTAAAGTCCTTTATCCCTAACCCTCTTAATCTTCTTCCCACTTCATCAACTATAAAAGGTGCTCTGTTTTGAGTAAGTGTATCATCATAAACTACAGGGCTCTCTGCAAGTGCCTTCTCAAATGTTGCATCATCTATCCAGCCTAGAGTATGCATTCTTGTCACTACGCGATTTGCTCTTCCCATAGAAATATCATAATTTTTTGTCGGGGCATAAGTACTCGGTGCTTTTGGCAGACCCACTAATATTGCCATCTCCTTTAGAGTAAGGTCTGATAGTTTTTTATGAAAATACCCATCCGCAGCCGTCTTGACACCATAGTATCCGTGTCCGTAGTAAATCTCATTAAGATAGCGCTCAAGAATTTGCTTTTTTGTAAGGGCCTGTTCTATCTTGTATGCGTAGATAAGCTCTTTAATTTTTCGTGATAGTTTTTTCTCGCGTGTAAGGAGTTTGTTTTTGACAAGCTGCTGTGTAATGGTACTTGCACCCTCGACCATCTTCCTTGCCTTTACATCTTTTATGATTGCACGAAAGATTGCATCAAAATTGACACCGGAGTGTTCAAAAAAAGTTGTATCTTCTATGGCAACAAGAGCTTCGATGATTCGGGGAGGAATCTCATCAAAAGTTGCATAGTATCTGTTTTTCTTATTAAAGACATTCGCAATTTTTTCACCGTTTTTATCATAAATACGACTTGTCAGCTCAGGTTTGTAATCAACAAGTGATGAGATATCGTAATCATACTTAAAATAGTAATATCCAACTAAAAAAACAGGAGATAAAATCCCCACTATAAACAGTGTTATAAATATTTTTTTTATCATACTCTATAATTCCTATTTGCAAAATTTGCTTCTATCAAAGTTTTGGTATACTCTTGTTTTGGAGCTTTCAGTACTTCTAAAAGTCTACCTGACTCAACCAAACGTCCGTTTTTTATGATAACTACATCTTCACATAAATCTTTTGCCGATGCAATATCATGTGTTACAAAAAGCATTTTAAATGCCTCTTTGCTTTGCAGTCTCTTTAGAAGTTCAATTATCACCGACTTTGTATCAGGGTCAAGTGCCGTTGTCGGTTCGTCCAATAACAATAATTTCGGTCTCTTCTCCAGTGCCATGGCAATAACAACTCTTTGTAACTGTCCACCAGAGAGTTCAGGAGGAAATCTCTCTAAGAACTGGCTCTGCAACCCCACTTCATCAAAAAGCTCTAAAACTCTCTCTTTGGATGAGAAGAACTGTTTTTTTATTTTTGTTAGCGGAGAGAGCGCCGTAAAGGGATTTTGAGGAACAAATGCAATAGTCTTGCCACTGATAAGTTCAAAATCACTCGTCTGCTCCATCTCCAGTGTCATACCCAAGGGAAGCATTCCAAGCAGTGCTTTAATAGTTAAACTTTTTCCGCTGCCACTTTGACCGATAAGAGCCAAAGAGCTTCTAATCTCAAAAGCAATATTGACTAATTCTTGTTGGTTAAAATAGATCTGAAGCTTTGAAACATTCATCTTTTGGCCAACATTTCACATATGAAATTTAAATCTTGCAAACTCTCGCCAACTCTCGCTATAAGACGGATAATTGCTTTTGAAACTGTTGGCTGTCTTATGGCACCTACTGCATATCCATGAGAGAGCAGTTCATTTTTTATCTCTATAACCCGCCGGTTATCCCCATATACTATAGGAACTATCAAACCATCTACTTTGATACCGAGTTTATCACGAACGATACGCCTGCGTTTAGCAATCTCAGCTTTTAAAGTCACTGCGTTTGAGAGAATATACTCAAGAGAATTATGGGCTAAAAGCGTATCATACAGAGATAAAGAGGTTGCATAAATAACAGGTTTTGCTCTATTGAGCAGATACTCTGCAATATGATGTGAAGAGAGGATAAAAGCTCCAAAACTACCATAGGCTTTACCTAGAGTACCCATTTTAATGTAATTCTTCTTTATTGGGATTTTATAATGCTCAAAAACTCCCATCAATCTCTCACCAACTACACCGCTGCTGTGAGCTTCATCCACAATAAGCAGCGCTTCATAAGCATCTGCTAGTGCAAATACCTCTTTAGCACATAAATCACCATCCATAGAGTAGATGCCCTCTACTGCAATTACCTTGCGTTTGGCACTGCTGCGTTTACACAGCTCATCGAGATGATTCATATCATTGTGACGGAATACAACAACATTCATCTCTGCGATCTGTGATGCCAATATACCAGAAGCATGATACAACTCATCTATAAAAAGAGTATCCCCTTTTCTCACAAGTGCCTCAATAAGTGCAATATTTGCATTAAAGCCGCTGCCTAGTACAATAGCCTCTTCAAAACCGTTTGCCGCAGCCAAAGCTTCTTCAAAATCTTTATGAATCTGATGGTAGCCATTTACAAGCATTGAGGCTTTTGAGGCATGCACTGCGTTTAGAGAGAGTGTTTGGCATGCCTTTTCATGAAGTTCTTTTCTATGGGCAAGTCCCAAATAATCATTTGAAGCAAAATCTTTTATAGTGTAGTCAACAACTTCACGTCTGCGCAACCTTTGTGCTCTTTTGAGCGCTTTTAACTCATTTTCGTAAAACTTCATCCTAACACTACTTTGTTGCGTCCACTCTCTTTTGCTTCATACAGAGCCTTATCAGCACGTTTGAACATACTGTCTTTATCTTCGCAGTCCACAAGTTCTGTTACTCCAAAACTCATAGTAATAGAGAGAATATGCTGAGAATTTTCTACCTCTTTACGTATTTTTTCCGCAAGTTTATAGGCGTCTATCTTAGATGTATTTGGGGCGATGATAACGAACTCCTCCCCTCCTATCCTACATATCATATCACTCTCTCTTAACATCAGCGAAATCATCTCCATGTATTCAATCAGAACTTTATCCCCTATATCATGCCCGTGAACATCATTTACCTGCTTAAAATGGTCAATATCGAACATAATGATCGAGAGGGGATCCCCATATCTGCATGCACGTGAAATCTCATACTGCATTCTTGACTCATAAAAACGTCTGTTCTTTATACCGGTGAGAGGATCCGTTACTGTTCTCTCCTCAAGTTCATGTTTATAAATCTCTTGTTCAGTAATATCTGCAAGAATTATGGCAATCTGTAGAGGATTTTGAGAAATTTTTGAAGCTGAAGCAAGAAAATAAAAAATTATCCCATTTATTTCCATCTTTATTTTATTATCTTCTTCCTGGTGTTCTAAAAGATAATCAACCCAGTTTATGCCATCCATCTCTTTTTGTAAATAACCGTTTTCTTCAACAAAAAACTCACATATACAACTGTGGCTTTGAAGAAAATCTCGAAGTGTTTTGTACTCTTTAAAATAGTTAAAAAAGGCTTTATTTACATCTGTTATCGTATCTCCGTCGTTTGTAAGGACAATATTACCTGAGGTATCTATGATACTTTTATAATACTTTTTCTGCTTTTGAATAATAAAATAGATGCCTATATTGCCTATAACAGCAATCAAAATAACAATAAAAACACCAAACAGCAACCATTTTAATATAAAATCATCAATATTTGAGGATGTAATATCTGTAAGTTTTTTAAACATAATATAGACACCGAGAGGATGATCGGCATCGTATATCAGATATGAAGTAATCAAATAACCATTTTCTACTTTATATCCATTGTTAAAATAGTTTTGTATACCATGTGTAGAGAGATACTCGAGCAGTTTCTTATCAACATTTATATTCGATACATAGTAGTTTCCAATAAAGATTTTATTCCATGGATATTTCAACTGTTTTTTAAAGCGTGCATCAGCAACGACAACCGACTCAGCTCCCATTCTCTGCAGAACATTTGTGATTGAATTAAAGTGAGATATCACCTCTACCAAACCAATAAATTTTCCATTATCAAAAATAGGAGCTATAGACCTTAAGGAGATGTCAAACTCCCCTATACTAATCGAGATCAATGGTTTTTTTATATTAAGTGCCTGCTTTATATCTCCTCGAATCTTACTGAGATCAGTACCATTGCGTTTACTCCAACTTCTATAGAGTGAGACTCCTTTTGCATCAATGATTTGTATCCAAATATTTTTATAGAGTGTACTGTTTGCATATTCATAGACTAAATCATCATAATAGTTACTAGGAATTTGTTTTTCTTCAATATATTTTATAAGCTGTTTATCCTGTTTGGCTATGGTTATTGCCAGTCCTAAAGTCGCTTTATGTTTTATATCTATCATATTGCGTAAACTTTCTCTCAATGAGAGAGCCTGCTTCTCATAATTATGGTGAATAAACTCCTCTTTTGTTACTTTCAAAAAATAAAAATAAGAAAAAAATGCAAAAAGAGCCAGAGTCAACAGAGTAATACCAAGCATATAAATACGGCTGTTTTTAATCATCTAAAACTCTTCAATACCTCAACACAGAGTCCCATAGCGGTACTCTCAAAACCTTTTACCTCTTTTATGTAAGATTTACAAAAACCTTCAACCATACAGGCACCGGCTTTACCTCTCCACTCTCCACTCTTTAGGTATCTATCCAAATCGTCCTGATTAAAATCATCAAAGATGTAGTCAGTTTGAGAAATATCTATGATTTTTTTCTCTTTGGAGTGATAAATCATACATGTAATTATGCTCGTAATATTTCCACTTTGCGTCATTAAAATATTACGGGCATCATCCACACATCTGGCCTTTCGTAAAATATGCCCCTGGGATGTAACAACCGTATCTGCTACTAAAAGGGGATACTCTTCATATCCAAAGACCTTTATGTTCGCCTCATATTTTCCAAGTGTGGCCTGATAGACAAAATTTTTGGGAGTTGTTGCGACAATGGCATCTTCATCAAAATCAACACTCTCTTGAATGAAGTCAATACCTGCCTCTTTTAGAAGAATTGCACGTGTTTGTGATGAGGAACATAATCTAATAGGCATTTCTAAGTGTAACTCCCAAATAGATAGCAATGACACCAAGTATAATATTTACAGGTACCATATATTTTCCAATAAGCTCAAGTCTCTTTTTCGCTCCTGTACTGTCACCAATGTCCAACAATTTCTGCGCTTTACTACGAAGATATATCATAAGCGCAAGATTACCCGCCATCAACATCCAGATAAACTCTTTTACATGTATAAGGTTATAGATATGCATTGCATATTCATCTATTACATTTCCGTTTGCATCAACTGCTGCCACACGAAATCCGAGCCCAACAGACATAATAACCGCCGTAACAATCAAGATAACAACAAAAGGAGAGACAATAGTGAAAAGTCTTTTTAAAGCATATGAAATTCTCTCTAATCTGTGCAGAGGTGATTCAATGCGGACAAATGATGGATGTGCCGCAAATTTCATAGCAATCATGCCACCGACCCACACAACTGCACTCACAATATGTAAAAATACGATCTGTGTTCGATAATCACTAAAAAGTTGAATCATCATATCTTTCATTATGCCAAAGCCTCTTTTATAAACGCAGTAGCTGCCTCTTTTGCTTCAGGCAGTTTCGAAGCATCTTTTCCGCCTGCTTGTGCAAAGTCAGGACGACCACCGCCGCCACCGCCTAAGATCGGTGCAATTTTTTTGATCCACTCACCCGCTTTTGCATCACAAGCTTTGACACCCGCAGCGATTAGAACTCTATCCCCTTTTACTTGAAAGAGCATTGCGCAGAGTTTTTCATTTTGATTTTTCAGCTCATCGATCTTCTCTTTGATATCTCCGTTTGGCAACTCATCTACTATAACTGTCACACCGTTAATATCTTCTGCCTCTATCTCAACTTTTGCGGATTCCTGAGCCTCTTTTAACTCTGATTTGAGCTCAACTATGTTTGTTTTGAGTCTATGAATACCCGCAAGCAGATCAAGATTTTTCACTTCAGCTTGAGCCTCTTTAAGCAGAGCTCTTTGCTGTGTGAAAAATCTATATGCTGCGTTTCCGCACACTGCTTCAACTCTTCGTACACCGGCACTTACACCACTCTCTTTTGTGATGATAAAAGAACCGATATTTGCTGTATTTTCAACATGAATTCCACCACAAAACTCGATGGAAGCATCTGCAAAACTGACAACACGTACCTCATCGCCATATTTCTCCCCAAACTGTGCTTTTGCACCAGATTTTTTTGCATCTTCGATACTTAAAACCTCTGTTTTAGCAGGAATAGCACGCATGATCTCAACATTTACACGCTCTTCTATCTCTGTAAGTTCCGCATCAGAGAGTGCTTTTGGATGGGAGAAGTCAAAACGCAGTCGATTTGCTTCCACAAGTGAGCCTGCCTGAGAAATATGCTCACCCAAAACATCATAAAGAACAGCATGTAAAAGGTGTGTTGCAGAGTGGTGCTTTGTAATCTCATTACGGGAAATATCGACTTTTGCATCTACATTGATACCCACTTTGATACTTGAGGTCACTTCTATCTCTGAAAGGTTGATCTCAAAGAATTTTTTTGTATCAGTCACCTTGGCACGACACTGCAACTCTCCGATATCACCACACTGTCCACCGCTTTGTGCATAAAAAGGTGTAACATCGAGCATTACCCATCCCTTTTGTCCGATATCAAGTGCATCAACTCTTTTAAAGTTCTCATCTAACAGCGCCAAGACCTTTGAAGCATGGTGTGTTGTTTCATAACCGACAAATTTATTGATGCCGAACTCTTCAAGTAACTCTTTAAAGTCACCATGAACCGCATCATCACCACTTCCCTTCCATGCAGCTTTAGCACGATTTCTCTGCTCGCTCATCAACTCTTCAAACTTCGCACTGTCAAGTCCAAGCCCCTTCTCACGAAGCATATCTTCAGTCAGGTCAAGCGGAAAACCATAAGTGTCATAGAGTTTAAATGCAACCTCTCCTGAAAAGATATCTTTTGTGTGTTGCAGTTCCATATTGAAAAGTGCGATTCCCGATTCAATAGTTTTAAAGAACCTTGCCTCTTCTAGTTCTATCTGCTCTTTTGCCGCTGCAGATTTTTTCTCTAAATAATCATACTCATCACCCATAATATCCACAAGGATATCTACAAGTTTGAACATAAAAGGTTCTCTGAAACCTAAAAGGTACCCATGACGTACAGCACGGCGTAAGATTCTGCGAAGCACATATCCACGTCCTTCATTTGAGAAGTTAGTCCCTTGAGAAAGAAGAAAAACAGCTGTTCTGATGTGATCAGCTATAACACGGTATGATGCACCCGAAGCGTACAGATACTCTTTGCCTATCATATCTTCAACTTTACGGATAATCGGCATAAAAAGAGATGAACCGTAGTTTGAAAGTGCACCCTCTTTGATAGCTACAACACGTTCAAGTCCCATACCTGTGTCAATAGAAGGTTTTGCAAGAGGAATTCGCTCACCGCCTTTTTCTTTGACTTCGTACTGCATGAAGACAAGATTCCAGATCTCTAAAAATCTGTCACCCTCTCCACCCATATAATCTTCAGGACCGCTAAAATGCTCGGCACCCTGATCATAAAAGATCTCTGAACATGGACCACAAGGACCGGTATCACCCATCGCCCAAAAGTTATCTTTATCTCCAAGACGCATAATTCTTGAAGCATCAATATGCCTTTTCCAAAGCTCTTCAGCCTCATCATCACTATCATGGACTGTTACCCAAAGTTTCTCTTTGTCAAGTTTTAAAACTTCAGTAATAAACTCCCATGCATACGCAATGGCATCCTCTTTGAAGTAGTCTCCAAAACTAAAGTTGCCAAGCATCTCAAAAAAAGTATGATGGCGAGCAGTATGTCCTACATTTTCAAGGTCATTATGTTTTCCGCCTGCACGGATACAGGTTTGGCATGAAGTAGCACGTGGATTTGCAGGAGCTGGAATTTCACCTGTAAAAATCGACTTAAAGGGAACCATCCCCGCGTTGTTAAAAAGCAGTGTTGCATCATCTGGCACGAGAGGAGCTGAAGCTACTCTTGTATGATTTTTTGATTCAAAAAATTTTAAAAACTCTTCTCTGACATTCATTCTTTTTTCTCTTTTATAAAATTACGCGATTATATCCAAAATGAGCTAAATCTGTGAATAATTAAAATTTAATTTCAAAAAGTGTTAAATTTTTTAAAGAGAAGTCAAACTAAATTCATAAGATAAACTAATCTTAAATATAAAAACCTATAATTCTATAATAAACGAAAATAATCACTTAAGGTCGTAAAATGCAATTTTTAGATGAAGATATTTATAACGCAGTAGAAAACTACATCCCAAAAGTAAGTGAGTATGTAAATTCTCACGGTGGGGGCATCACCCTTCTTGGTGTTAAAGACGGTGTTGTGTACATCACATTAACAGGAGCCTGTGGCGGTTGTTCTATGAGTTTGATGACTACAAAAATGGTTGTACAGAAAAAACTACGAGAGCTTATTCACCCCGAACTCGTTGTTGTCAATGTTGATGGTACTCCTGAGAATCAAATGCCTGATGATGCCTACAAAGGTGTGCAAAAAGAGGCTCAGAAAGAGGAAACTGATGAAGAAAAACATGGTATGATGGAAAACTTAAAACACCTAGTAGGACTTTAATATGCTCATAGATTACAGCGATAAACCTCTTACCCAGCGCTACCAGTTAATGGCTCAAACCATCATTCCCCGCCCTATCGCATGGATAGTCACACAAAATGAAAAGGGAGTCATAAACATAGCACCGTTTAGCTACTTTATGGGACTCTCATCGGAACCACCGACCATGATAGTAAGCATAGGACACAAAAGTGACGGAAGCCAAAAAGATACACTCAAAAACATACGAGAGAGCAAAAAATGTACTATCTGTATGGTAGATGAAGCACATCTTGAGCAGATGCACTTTAGCTCAAAAGAGCTTGATGAAAGTGAGAGTGAAGCTGCTGCGTTTGATATAAAAACGAAAGTAATCTCTCAAGATTTTCCACCTATGATTGAGGGTGTTCCAAGCGCATTTTTTTGTGAATTCTATCAAGAGATAAAACTTAAAGGTTCAAAAACAATTCCTTTGGTTCTTGAGATAAAAGAGCAGTTCATTGACGACTCAATTCTATCCAACAAAGAAAAAATTACACTTGATTATGAGCCACTTGCGCGTGTTGGAAAAACCTATGCACTTCTTGGCAAAAAAATCACCCCTCCTTCAATAAAGTAGCTAAGGTAGAAATTTCACATATAGTATAAGATTTTATAATTATATGTGAAAACATTTGACAACATCAACATAATAAATTATAATAATTGAATCTAAAATCAACGGAGATTCAATGAATAAACTACTACTCTCGGGAACAGTTGCGGCACTGCTTACATCAAGCCTAATGGCCAAAGACATCAGTACTTATGAATATGCTGACTTTAAAAGCAGTGATAGTGTCAAAAAGGCTTTACACAGTAACGGAATGCAAGTTGTCGGAGAATATGACGCAATGGGAAATCCTGACTACCATGTCATAGCCTACACAAATCCTGCTCTAAAAAAAGATGCTTCTGTAAAAGATGAAAGAGGCTTTGGCGCTGTACAAAAAATACTTGTCAACAGAAAAGATAACACTTTGGTTCTTACAAATCCAGACTATTTCCTCCGTGCATTTTTAGAAGATGATTTTCAAGAAACAACGGCACAGGAACTAAACAAAGCCCTCTCTGCTGCGTTTGGAAAACTTAGCGGTTCTGAAGATGCATTAGAAGATGATGATTTGGCAGGATACCATTTTATGATGGGCATGCCTTACTATGAAGATATGATTGAAGTTGCAGAAGGAAAAGATCTTCTTCAAAAGTTAAAGAAAAATGCCGGAAAAAATTTAGTATTTGAGATCAAATTAAAAGATGCGACGCTCGTAGGTGTGGCGATGCCGACAAAAGAGGGCGAAAAATCTTATGTTCCTGAAATTAAAGGGGAGAAACATTCTGCTTTTTTACCATATATGATTCTTATAGAAGATGATGAAGCAGAAATTCTGCATCCTAAATACTACTTGGCTATCAGCTATCCACAACTCAGTATGGGGCAATTTATGGGCATATCTTCTACACCTGACGATATAGAAGATTATATAAAGAGTCTATTTAAATAGACTACTCGATACTACCATCCAAAAGTCCCTGCATATAAGCTTTTCGATCGGTAGTAATCTCCTCTGCGTCATGATACAAAAGCGGAATTGAGAAAACAGTGTCATCCTCTACAGACTTTGTAGCAACATTATCAGGACTGATTGTATGAATACCTGCTGTTGTTTCAGTTGCCCAATCTATTAAAATATCTGTAGCATAGATAAGTTCAGAACAGACTATCTTTATGCTGGTTTCAATGTCAAACTTAAAATCATACTCTTTTCCAAGTTGGCGCAGTGTTAAGATTAAACGCTCTTTTTTATCTTCTAAAGTCTCATTTTCATTATGCATAATTGCCAAATCATCTATATTTAAAAAGTGCTCAATTGTGTTGAGTTGTACGCCATCTCGGAGTGCTTCATCTATCACTTTACCGGCTTGGATCTCACCACGCAGAGTATCGATCTTCTCTTGCGTAAAGTAACGGTCCCCTGCATCTCGTAATCTAGCAAGTTCATCCCAAATACCTAAACTATCAAGTTCATCATCTGTTCCCAGATAGACAGCGGCATGTCCCCAATGTCCTGGAATAAGTTTGTCTGTAAGTCTAAATGGAGTCTTCTCAAGTAAAATATCTCCCGGCTGAACCACACTGCGAACATTTGCTGCCACGGCATCATCTTCATAAAGCTTACCGTCTCTTGTTGAAACAAGTCCTGCTGTGTTGCCAAAGTCTTTACTAATCTCGTTAAGTAACAAATCTAGCGCATCATCTCCAACATCTACACTAACGTGATATAAACTTGCAAGATTTGCCGTTGTAACTGCTGATGTGTCATCAAATCCAAGCTGGTATGACGGACTGTTCTCTATCAAATCTTTCAAATAGAGAAAAAGTGAACCACTCTCATTCTCATAACTCTCTTTGTTGTCATCATAAAAGGCTATCATATCTTTTACATCTTCGCGTTCTGTTAAGGAGTTGTAAGTATTTACAATATCCTGTAGAACATTTTTGGGAACCCCATAGGCACTGTTTTCATCATTTAACCTTTCTCTGAGTTTTGTATTATCATCGAAATTCTTATAGGTTAAAAGATAATCGTCATAACGGATAAGCATTGCAGAGAGACTGATCATCACAAGCTCAAAACGCTCTTTTTGTGTGTATTGTTCATCATCATCTTTGGCAAGGTACTGGTATCTGCTGATATAATCCTCTGTAGCTTCTTGCGTATTTAGATGTCGCACAAGCATTTGTGACATATCATCCAGATCTGCACCGGTTAAGGGGTCTTTCTCTTTTACCTGCTCAAAGAGTCTAAAAGCTCTTGTTCTGTTTGCAAGCATCTCTTCGACATACAGTTGATAAGGATTTAATGTATCACCCGATGGATTTAGAATTTCTACTGAACTCTTCGTCTCATTATTTGAAGAAGAAGCACATCCTGCAAAAAAGAGAGTTGATATTAAAATTAATAATAGTGATATTTTTCTCATAGCTAACCCCTTTATTATCTAGAATTATACCACATATTTGATTATTTTATAATTATCACATTATTGTCACGCTATATAAATCGCGTATCAGAACGCATGGAACTTACCTCAGCACTGCTAGACTGCATCCATCCATTTTTCACCTCACCACATACTTTGTCAAAGTTCTCTATGTATGGTTTTATATCAAGCAAAGGTGTTCCATCAACAATATCAACCCCCTTAATCGTAACAATATTATCTTTCACGCTTACAAGTTCCACAAGGCTCAAACCTATAGAGTTTGGATGCATTGGAGTACGTGTTGCAAAGACACCACGCTCGCTGCCTGTTTTGTCATTAAATGGAACAACACTCAACTTTGGCTCTTTGATTTTATGAAAATAATAAATCAGGTATACATGACTAAAACCCTCTAAATCGGCCAATCCGCTTGCATACTCCTCTTTGAACTCAATAGTAGCATAATTGTTTTGTGCCCCACAAGGTTGCACCGGCATATTTTTCAGATCACAAAAAGGAGAATTGATTGTTGCTATTTGTCTGAGTTCTATATTCATAAACATTTCCTATATAATTATTTTATAATTATTATAGTCTATATTTATAAATAATAGGCTGCTGCAATCAAAGAAAGCACTACTGTTAACCATAAGAGAGGAATCATTCTGTATTTTATGCTGACATCTTTTAATCCCATAAAATAATCACTTACCAAGGCCCCTTTTATAAAAGTACTCAGTAACAGCACGGCAACAAGTGAAGTACTAATCAACTTAAGATATCCCAGCAAATAAGCAAAAACTGTTAAAACAACCAAAATAATCCAGATAAGTTCTAAAATCTTTTTCATATTTTTGCTCCTATCTTATAATGTAGATAAGTGGAAAAAGCACAATCCACAACAAATCAACCATATGCCAATAAGATGCCCCAGATTCAAATCCGCGATAATCCGCTGGAGTATAGCCAGCTACTTTTGTTCTTTGATGGATATTGAAAAGGATGATTGTTCCTAAAAATACGTGCATAAAGTGAAACATGGTAAGCAGAAGATAAAACATAAAAAACTTATTTGTACTCAGAGTAATGCCCTGCCCGAAAATGTGATAAAACTCCGAAAATTTAATAAATAAAAATGCCACACCACACGCCATAGCAAACTTGAGCCATTTACTGGCCTCTTTATTCGATTTTTCATAATTTTCTTGTGTCATTTTTCGCATAATATGCACACCTTTGGCAACAAAATAACTACTTGTTATAAGAATAAATGTGTTGATAAATCCTGATGTCTGATTGAGCATCAGCTGTGAAGTGTTAAACATCTCAATGTTGTCTCTTCTTGAAAAAGCATACCCTACAAAAAAGAGTCCAAAAGTAAGCAACTCAACATAGATAATAATCCAAACTCCAAAATCTCCCGGAGGATACTTCTCTTTTAATGCCATAATTCTAGACATGAGAACTCTTTGCAAAATGCAGTGTAATGAGTTTTTCTAAAACCTCCAAAACATCCTCTTCATCGCTAAGTGACTCTACGATAGAGTGCATACATGCCTGATAAGGGTCAAACCCTTTTACTATAAGTTTTGCAGCATAGATAAGCAGTCGTGTTGAGACTGCCTCTTGAATATCCGTATCACTCAGCTGGCGTATCTCACCTGCTATGTCAACAAGTTTTTGTGCTACTGCCGCATCAACTCCACTCTCTTTTATAATAACTTCTTTTTCGATTTCAGCTTTTGGATAGTTGAAACTAAGAGAGATAAAACGCTGCTTTGTACTTGGCTTCATCCCTTTAAGTACATTTTGATACCCAGGGTTATAAGAGACTACCAACATAAAATCAGGATGTGCTTCTATCACTTCACCTGTTCTGTCTATTGGTAAAACACGTCTGTAATCTGCTAAAGAGTGCAGCACAACCGTTGTATCTTTACGAGCTTCAATAATCTCATCAATATAGCAGATACCAC
>CAZCMR010000030.1:0-18605 GCA_964499805.1 uncultured Sulfurimonas sp. | reverse complement strand
AAGATGAGTTGATAGGAAAGCCGCACTCTATAGTGCGTCATCCTGATATGCCAAAAGTTGTCTTTAAACTTTTATGGAAAACGATCAAACAGGGTAAAAATATTAATGCTGTAGTGAAAAACTTAGCAAAAGATGGGCGATATTATTGGATTTTTACTGAATTTGAAATTAGAAAAAATACAGATACCGGTGAAGTTATTGGTTATCATGCTTCAAGAAAAACTATCTCAAAGCATGTTATAGAAATTATCGCTGAACTTTACGCTGAACTTTTAAAAATTGAGAAAAGTGACGGTGTTGATGCAAGTGAAAAATATCTCATCTCATTTTTAAAAGAGAAGGGTGATGATGTAGAGTTTGCCAATATAATGGAAGAGATACATAGATTTTACTAGTTTTTTAAAGGATACAGTAGGATGAAGTTCTTCTTTTTATATTTATTGTTGCTTCCTACACTCCTTTTTTCAAATCTACTGCAGGCTACTATAGATGCTGCTCCCCCTTACTCTACATTAAAGCTGCAAGAAGGTATTTATAAAGGTAATATTTATATAAATAAACCACTAACGATTGAGGGGATTGGTGATAATGTTGTCATCAAAGGAGATGGCAAAGGGAGTGTTGTTGTCATAAAGAGTTCTTTTGTCGTACTGAAGCATCTGCATATTACACATAGCGGTATGAATATGCAGAAAATCGATGCAGCTGTATCGATGCAGCAGGTACAAAATTGTGAGATTTCTTACTGTCGTATATCAGATGTTTTGTATGGTGTGGATATGGACAGAGTTGACAGCTCAGTTATTGAACATAATTATATTACGACAAAAAACAACACATTACCTCTTCGAGGTAATGCCCTCAAGCTCTACTATGCTCATCATAATATTGTAAAAGCAAATACTATAGAGAATGTAAGAGATGTAACACTCGACTATTCTCACTATAATCTTTTTGAAAAAAATATATTTATAGGTAACCGTTTTGCGACACATCTTTCTTTAAGCAATAACAACACATTTCGTGACAACCATTACAAATATAACTCTGTAGCGATGATGTTTATGGGAGCTAAAAATACCAAAGTAATCGGAAATGAAATTTTGAGTTCTAATGGTGCTGCCGGTATTGGTGTAATGATAGGAGGCGTTGCTAATTTTGTTTTTAAAAATAATAGAGTTAGTTTTAATGCCAAGGCTCTTTACATTCAAGGGCAGGAGAAGGCAAAAGGGATGAAGAGATACATTATCGGTAATGAAATCTCCTATAATGGTGAAGCTTTGCATTTTCATGCTTCAATTAAAGATAACACAATTACAAATAATAAAATATTTTCAAATATAAATGATGTTGTCAAGGATGCCGGAAAAAACTTTGAGTCATCAAATCTTGTAGAGTATAATTATTGGGACAGGTATGAAGGTTTTGATATAAATGGTGATGGTATAGGAGAGAGACCTTTTAAGGTTTATCAGTATGCTGATCAGTTGTGGCACTATAATCATAAAGTGAAATTTTTCTACGCAAGCCCGGTTATGAGCCTGCTTAATTTTTTATCGCATCTGGCTCCTTTTATAGAGCCTAATTTAATTATGGAAGATAAAAAACCTATCTTCCGATCTTTTTAACCCTTTTTACAACTTCGTTATAATCGACAATTTCTTGGTCCGCTTTGATTGTATCTTTTGATTTGTGTGCCGAGAAGCCATAGGCCATCGGGGTAATGTTCTCCGTATCATAAAAAGCTTTTCTTGCGTCTATCCACTCCCCTGTATGGGCATCTGTTATCCATATCACAGCTTTATCTTTCCATGGGATTTGTTCATTGTCAAACCATAAAACCATGCAGCCTATATCATCAAACATATAGACTCTGCCGTTTTGAGGATTGATAACTTGTGTGGTGTTGTTTCTATCACTTACAACCATAGCGCATCGTGAGCACATATCTCTATCCCAGTGAACCTCACTGGGCTGTGTGCTGAGAGGTTTTTTGTCACATCCAGCAAAATTTAAGAGGGTTATACTGAGGCTGAGGAGGAAGAAAATTTTTTTCATAATCAAATCTTTTTATGGGTATTTTATCTTATTCTTTTTTTTCGTATGATGACATAAATCAATACAAAAAAGTAAAATTATTTGATAATTTTACTTTTTAAATGATCCTCATCAAGTTTTTCACTTGCATATTTGATAACAACAACTTTCTCTGTTTCATTAATAAACCACTCTGCAATGTGCTCACTCTCAAGGGTGTTGAGTTTGTCAAAATCTACTTCATCTTCAGGAATCACAAGATGGGAGTATCTTAGAGGGTTTTTCATCTTAAGCGCAGTCCATATAAGCCATAAAAGACCAATGGCACCAATAGTAAGGCCAAGAGTCTCACGAGAGCTGATATCAAGATAGAGCCCCGCAAATGTACCACCGATAAAGGTGAAGAAATAAGCAGCAGAGTTTGCAATCCCAAGTGCTGCACCTTTTTGATGTACTTTTGCGAACTTACTTATCATCGACTGTACAAGTGGTTCCATCATGTTAAACGCAACAAAGAAAAAGATAACTGCGGTGATAAAAACAGCACTGGAGTCAGTTGTACCCATTAAAACAAAAGAGAGTGTAAAGAGAATGATAGAGAGCATAAATATCTGTTTCGGAATATTTTTCTTTTCTCCAAAAACTGCGGCAGGTCCCATTGCAACAAGTCCTGCTACCATTGCCGGTGCATAGACCATCCATAGGTCACTTTTTGCCCAGTTAAAACCATACTGAGGATCTGTTAAAAAGATAGGAATGATTACAAACGCAGCAGTCATCAGGCCTTTTTGCATCGCATTAATGATGATCATACCTAGAAGATTAGGATCTTTTAAAATATCTTTTGTGCTTGTTTTTCCATGGTAGATATGTTTAATCTTTGGCGGAGTAGGTACCTTTACAAATAAAATAACAATTGCCAAAAGCGCAAGAACAGCAGTAATGACAAAGATAGTACTAATACCGTAATGAGAAGCGATAACAGGTCCAAGTGCCATAGCGATAGCAAAACTCATAGCGATAAATCCGCCCATAATAGCCATTGCATGACCACGGGTTTTTTCCTCTACCAGGTCAGCTATCATTGCTGTTACAACAGAACCGATAGCTCCGGCACCTTGCAGGAAACGACCAATCATAAGGGTGTAGATATCAGTTGAGTAGGCACATACGAGTGAGCCGACCAAAAAGATAAGCAGACCAAAAAGAATTGTGGGTTTTCTCCCTATTTTGTCACTCATACTTCCAAAAGGAACTTGAAAGATTGCTTGTGTAAGGGCATAACCGCCAACAATAACACCAACTAAAAATGGAGTAGCACCTTTTAAATCAAGTGCATAAACAGAGAGAACAGGTAAAACTAAAAAGAGTCCTAAAAATCTCAAAAATAGAATTGAGGAGAGAGGAAAAACTTTTTTAAACATGGCAAAGCCTTTTTGAAGTGAATTATTATATAATTTTGAAATTATAGAGCAACTATTATTTATAATTGATTTGCAAAATATAAAATGATTTATTTAAAAGATAATTTAAGGAATTGAGTTGAAAAGAGTGGTACTGGCTACTTCCAATAAAGGAAAAGTAAGAGAGATTAAAGAGTTATGTAAAGAGTATGAGGTTGTACCTTACACTGACTTGATACCTGCGTTTGAGATAATAGAAGATGCCGATACATTTAAAGAGAACGCTCTTATCAAAGCCAGAGCCGTTTATAAGGCGCTTGGTGATGAAGATGCTGTTGTCGTGGCAGATGACAGCGGTATCAGTGTTGATGTCTTAGATGGTGCTCCTGGTATCTACAGTGCGCGTTATGGCGGTGAAGATGCAAGTGATAAAGATAATCTTAGTAAATTAATGCAAGATATTAAGAATAAAGGTGTAGAGAGCTCTCCCGCATTTTACACGGCAGCTATTGCTATTGTCTCAAAAGGGATTGAAAAAACGGTACACGGGTGGATGTATGGTACAGCACTGACAGAGGCAAAAGGTGATGGTGGATTTGGATACGATCCGATGTTTGTCCCACTTGGGTATGACAAAACTTTAGGAGAGCTTGACGATGAGATAAAGAAAAAACTCTCTCACCGTTCAAAAGCTCTTGATTTGGCTTCAAAGATACTAAAAGTATTATAAAAATTTACAGCTGAGCTCGTAAAATGAGCATTCAAGTTTATCTAAAACCAAATGTAGGTGGGCGTTATATCTGCTTAAGTGTTGCATGATATCTCCTTTAACATTAAGATGCTAAAGGAGTAGCAATTACTATTCCAAATGTTAAAAATTATTTTAGTTGAAAAACGTTAAAAGTAGAACTCCAAAAAGAATTCTATAGACTCCAAACGCAACGAATGTAAACTTTTCCAGGAATTTTAAAAAGAGTTTGATAGTGAGATAGGCAACTACAAACGCAACGATAAAACCAACGATGAGTGCATCGATATTTGCAGCTGAAAACTCATGGTAGTGTTTGAGCAGGTCATGTGCTGTGACAGCGCTCATTACAGGAAAGGCAAGTAGGAAACTGAACTCCGCACTTGCTTTTCTGCTAAGACCTACAAGCAGTGCTCCGATGATGGTAGAACCTGCTCTTGAAGTTCCGGGGATCAGGGCAAAAACCTGTGCGATTCCAATCCACATAGATTGTTTGTAATTTACATCTTCAACATCATCAATAAGTTTCTCCTCATTGGGAATGTAGAACTTCTCGACAAGCAAAAAGATAACTCCGCCCACTATAAACATAATTGCAACGATGTTAATACTAAAGAGCTCTTTGATCTGGTGAGAAAATACAAAGCCGACAGCACCGATAGGGAGAAATGCTAAAAATACCTTTTTCCAAAGCTCAATTTTCTCAAAAGTGAATTTATCTTTATAGTTAAAAATGACAGCCAAAATAGCAGCAAACTGGATGATAACTTCATACGCCTTAGTGACATTGGTCTGGTCAATTCCCATAAACTGACTTGCAACAATGAGGTGACCGGTAGATGAGATAGGCAGAAACTCTGTAAAACCTTCAATTACCCCTAAAATAATAGAATCGTAAATTGTCATTTTTATCCTTAAAACTAAAATTCAAACATATTTCGATATAATACGAGGTTTTTTTAAAATTAAACATTAAAAGACTCCAATTTAAATAGGAAAACACTATGTTACTCTTTACTCCTGGACCGACACCGGTACCTCAAAATGTGCGTAATGCAATGAGCGATGAGACTATGCACCATCGTACACCGGAATTTGAAGCGATTTTTGAAAAAACGCGTACGCATCTTTTTAAACTTTTCAATACTGATGAAGTCGTAATGATAGCATCAAGTGGAACAGGTGCAATGGAAGCAGCAGTAATAAATCTTTGCCATAAAACACTCTTAAATGTTAACTCGGGTAAGTTTGGTGAGCGTTTTGGAAAGATAGCAGCAGCACACGGACTCGGCTCGGTTGAGATCAAAAACGAGTGGGATACTCCCGTTTCGGTTGAAGCTGTTGTTGAAGCTGTAAAAGCAAACGCAGATATTGATGCAATTGCCGTGCAGATAAGTGAGAGTGCCGGTGGTCTTCGCCACCCTGTTGAAGAGCTGGCAAAGGCAGTAAAAGAGATAAACCCTGAGATTATGATTATTGCAGACGGTATTACAGCTGTTGGTGTTGAGAGAATTGATGTGACAGATATTGATTGTCTTATTGCAGGGAGCCAAAAAGCATTGATGCTGCCACCGGGACTTGCTATCTTGGGTCTTTCAAACGCAGCGATAGAAAAAACAGGTGCAGGAAAAGGTTACTACTTCAACCTTGCTTCTGAGATTAAAAAACAGCGCCAAAATACGACTGCATATACTGCGGCTACAACACTTATCATAGGTCTTTTGGAAGTTTTAGAGACGATTGAGAAAGAGGGTGGTTTTGGCGTGCTTTACTGTAACACTGCAAGACGTGCAAAGGCAACAAGAGCAGCACTAGAGGCGATAGGTCTGCACTCATATCCAAAAGTACCGGCAAGAAGCATGACAACGATTGATGACAAAGATGCCTCTAAAATCCGTTCAGCGTTAAAAGAGGAGTATGGTGTCAATGTAGCGGGTGGACAAGATCACCTCAAAGGGAAGATCTTTCGTATCAATCAGATGGGACTTATCGCACCGTATGAGTCCATCTGGGTTGTAAACGCAGTAGAGTTGATACTTCACCGTATGGGACGTTTAGAGTATGCAGGTATTGCTTCAAAAGTTTACAATGAGACCTACTTTAAAACTGCAATAGAAAAAAAAGAGATATAGATGATATTAGAACATGAGATTCCAAATGGTTCTAAGTTGTACTTCGGTAGTTCTGCCAAAGTAAAACGTAAAATCGAACAAGTTGCGAGTGAAATTCTTTATGAAAACGGTTACGAAGAGATAGTGACACCGATATTCTCTTACCATCAACATAAAAGTATTGCTGATGAGAGAGAGCTGATTCGCATCAATGATGAAAGAAACAACTCTCTATCTCTGCGTGCAGATTCGACTATTGATGTTGTGCGTATTATTGAAAAAAGACTTGGTACAAATACTAAACAGAAAAAATGGTTCTATATCCAACCGGTCTTTACCTATCCTACGTCTGAACAGTATCAGGTTGGTGTTGAGTTTATGGGTGAAAAAAGTCTATCTTCAGTTACCAGTATCGCTTTGGATATTTTTGCCAAACTTGAAGTAGCACCATTGATGCAGATCTCAAATATTAAAATTCCAAAACTTTTGGTAGAGATGTTTGATACCTTGAGCATAGATGATTTTAGACATATCAATATAGATAAGTTTATCAATCTTAAAGTAGAGTGGCTTACAAAACTGGTCTATCTGCAACATGTTGAGCAGATTGATGAATTGATGGAGATTGTTCCTGAAGCGATTAGAGTTGAGCTGCAAAAAATGAAAGAGTTATGCTCTGAAATATCTTGTACAAACGCAGTACTTGCACCGATGTACTATGCAAAAATGCTATACTATGATGAACTCTATTTTAGATGTATTGTCGGTAATGAAGTTTATGCCCGTGGTGGAAGATATAAAAATGCGGAGCTTACGTCTGTAGGATTTGCAATATACACAGATGCTCTGTGTGAAGCCTTAGAGCAATAGAAAAAGAGGGAAATAAAATATGTATACAAATAAAGCTGATGTAATTGTTGGAATCCAATGGGGTGACGAAGGAAAAGGAAAAATAGTAGACAAACTAGCACTCGAGTATGATATGGTCTGTAGAAGCCAAGGTGGGCATAATGCCGGTCATACTATCTGGGTTGACGGTGTTAAATATGCACTTCATCTCATTCCTTCAGGTGTACTCAATCCAAACGCAGTCAATGTGGTTGGAAACGGTGTTGTCCTCTCTCCATCATCCATCATCAAAGAGATGGAACAGTTTGAAGGACTTGAAGGACGTCTTTACATCTCAGATAAAGCACACTTAAATCTCTCATACCATGCAGAGATCGATCAGGCAAAAGAGAAACTCAAAGGTGATAAAGCTATCGGTACGACAGGCAAGGGCATCGGACCTGCATACTCTGACAAGATAAACCGTATAGGGCATCGTGCAGGTGAGCTTTTAAATCCTGAAAAACTGTGTCAGACTATTTTAGATTATTTTGCACTGAATAAGCCTATATTTGACGTTATGGATCTGCATGCACCTAAAAAAGAGGAGCTTTTAGCAGAGCTAGAGGGATACAAAGAGAAGCTTGCTCCTTTTATCACAGATACGACGCAGATGGTCTGGAGAGCACTTGACAGTGAGAACAAACGTGTTCTTTTAGAGGGTGCACAAGGGACTATGCTTGACATTGACCATGGAACATATCCGTATGTAACTTCAAGTGCGACAGTGAGTGCCGGTGCTTGTACGGGTCTTGGACTAAACCCTAAAGATATCGGAAAAGTAACAGGGATTGTAAAAGCATACTGTACACGTGTCGGAAACGGGCCATTCCCATCCGAAGATTTGGGCGAAGATGGAAAACGTCTTGGAGAGCAGGGACATGAGTTTGGAACAACAACAGGACGTGCTCGTCGCTGTGGTTGGTTCGATGCAGTAGCTACACGTTATGCTTCACGCTTAAACGGATGTGATGAACTTGCACTGATGAAACTTGATGTACTTGATGGTTTTGATGAGGTAAAAGTGTGTGTCGCTTATGAGTATAATGGTGAAACGATTGACTATCTTCCTGCTGATTTGGAAAATGTAAAACCGATTTATAAGACTTTCAAAGGCTGGGATAAATCTGTTGGTGCACGTAGATTTGAAGAGTTGCCACAAACAGCACAGGAGTATGTAAAACTCATCGAAGAGATTAGTAAAACAAAAGTGGGTATAATTTCCACATCACCAGAGAGAGAAGACACGATAATCCTTTAAAGGAAATGTTATGAAAACACGATTTAGCTCTTTAGTCAATGTGAAAAAAAACACTATGCAAAAGAGTGAAAGTGCTTTTCAAAAAGCAAATGCTGTATTTTTCAGTGCCAAAGAAGCACTGAAAAACTCTCTCGAACAACTCCAAGATATTGCTCCCCCACAAAATGGACAGATTGCCGATTTTTTGGCAAACAGAACACTCCTTGATGCACAAAGAAGCCTGATTAACCATAACAAAGAGTGGGTAAACTTCAGTGAAGCTGAGATGCAAAAAGCAAAAGAGCAACTCAAACTTGATACGATAGAGTATGAAAAGTTTAAATATCTTGAGTATGAAGAACAAAAGAGTTTAATCAAAAAAGCAAAAATCAAAGAGGCAAAAGATCTAGATGAGATTGCTTTGATGACCTACTCCAATAAAGACAAAAAAAAGGCAGTTATGTGAAATATATTTTGACCCTGTTTCTTATCTCTTCATCACTTTTTGCCATCCAGACAAGTGATAAAATATTTGAATGTACCAAGATTTTCGAGCAGAGAAAAGGGGAGCTTTTGGTTGAGCTTGAACGTATTGATGAGCAAAAACAGGCGCTTAGTGCACTTAAAACAGCGACGGAAAACTTACTAAAACAAAAAGAGGCAAAGCTGCGTCAAAAAGAGGAAGAGGTAGATGCAAAACTGGCTGAGATAAAGGCAAAAGAGAGTTCTGTAAAGTCAATGCTTCAAGAGAACAGAGCAGTTTTAGAGAGTCTTAAAAGTACGAAAATGTCCAAAATTTCTCAAACATACTCTAAGATGAAAGCCGGTTCCGCTGCAGCGATTTTAAGCAATATGCCAACAGCAGATGCAGTGGCTATCTTACAATCACTCAAGCCAAAAGTTGTAGGGAAGATTTTTACAAAAATGGATGCCACCAAGGCAGCCAAACTCACGGAACTGCTGACAAAATAGTTATTAAAATGTGTAGCTTAGACCGATATAATTAAGAGATGAACGGAGTTTCGTATCTTTTGATGAAACAAGGCTGTAGCGTATGCCCGCACTGAATATAAAATGCGTGTACTCTTTGGCTTTTAGCCTCAGTCCTATTTTTGCTTCATTGAAAATCCCGTCACCGTCATAGACTCCTCTGTGTGTGTAGTGCATAGAGTAGTTACTTGAACCATAGGCAAAGAGTGGAGAATCCAAAAGCTGCTTTGCAAAGCTGACCCGTACCCCGAGTTTATAAAATCCCATATCTTGCATAGTTTGTGATACTGCTGCGTTTAGTGTATAGAGTCCTGTTAAGAGAGAGAGGCTGATATACTCCTCTTTTGAGATGGCGACAATGTCATACCCTATCCCAATGTCAAAGGCTACAGCGTCATATTTTTTATCTGTTTTTGAGCGGTATAAAGCTGCTTCATAGTAATAGTTTATTTTTGATTGAGAACTATTATTTTGATGCTCATTGACAAGGGTGTATGCGCTGATGTCGTAGGACTCTTTATCTTCTCTTTCTGAGAGTATTACGTCACTTTTTCCATAGGCGTATCCTATTTCACTGTTGCATAGATCAGCACTCTTTTTTTTGAGCATCTCCATTGTTACATACTCTGTTTCTTGGGCAAATATATGAGAAATTATACATACTATAAGCAGAACTTTTTTCATACAATCCTTCTGTGATTTTATAAGAAATAATTATTTTTAAATAAGTATATTAGCAGTATACTCTATCAGATAATAATTTGAGGTTAGTATGCGCATATTGGTAGTGTTAATTTTACCATTTTTGTTTCTTTATGCAAAGGAGAGGGAGAGCTGTTACAGTATTTCTCTTTTAAGTGTGAAAAACAATCCTGATAACAGACTCAAATTGTTGAAAAAATATGCCCACTCTGATGAGTGTAAGATTTTAGAAATTGCAACGATGCTCTCCGTGCGTTGTGGCTGCTATGACACTCTGAGTCAGGCAAGACAAAAGTTAGAGTCCATGCAAAGAAAAGGGGCATACAAACGTGCCATTATAGCTCCTACATACCGTTACAGGTTTCAGAGCGAGATAAAAGAAGATGTGAAAAAAAAGATAAAAAAGGTGACAAAAGAAACCAAAGTACAAGCGATAAAAACTCCGAAAAAAAAGCCGCAAAAAGAAAGAAAGCCAGAAGAGCTACCCAAAGAGAGTCTGATTGAGACGACACAATATATGCCTGATGAGGCAACTATGGATATTATAGATGAAATTGATGATTTTGAGATGCAAAATGAGGAACAAAGTATAGATGCAACGATGATAGGACGCTATCTCAGCAATAAAGATGTTTATAAACATTCACCGTACTTCTTTGCACTTTTTGAATCCGGGTATGAGACAGAGAGTTTATCGATTAATGGCGGGTTGGCATTTGAGAGTAGAAATAAAAATGAAGAGTTACTTATAAATACGCTGGAGCTGAAAAAATTCGGGGATAATTATACTTTTAAGATAGGAAAGATGGTGCAAAAGGTGGGAGTGTTGGATTATTTTAGTTTCTTAGATATTCTCAATCCCTCCCGAGCCGAATTTTTTTATGATACACAGCTAAATATTAAAAAAGTTCCACTCTGGATGAGCAGTCTGGATTATTTTGTAAATGATGAAGTGAAACTTACTGCGTTTATCCAGCCCTATGATAGCAAACATGCAAGTTATGGCGGTGTTTATGTTAATTATATGCTCAACCAGTTCATCCCGGAATATTACAAAGATGTTTTTACACAAGAGCCTCTGGGCAGGGAAGTATTTTATCCTGTTTATACAAATTCACTTGTTCCTTATCTGACACAGGATATTGCGGATAAGTCAGCAGACTCTAAAATCTACCTCGACAAACTCTCTTTTGGTTTTTTATCTGAGTATAGTGATGAGACAAAAAAGATAGGTCTGCTCTATTTTAATAAATACTCGGAAATTCCATTGATACGAGTAGATCAAAATCTACTTGATGCGGCAATAGCTTATGATAACGGAGAAAATCCGAGTGAGGAACTTGTACATTATCTCCAATCAGGAGATTATGAGCCTGTAAAATCAGTAGAAGAGTTTAGATACCAGCAAGTCGGCCTTTATGGAGAAACAACCTACAAATCATTTGGGCTACGGGGTGAGCTGGCCTATAGAGATAAAATTCCTCTCTTTAACAACTATAGTGGTCTTGCCTCTGTAGGATTTGCGGTTGATAGACTCTCTGAAATGGTTTACAATGCCGTTGAAACGCAGTACTTTTATCTGCAGAGATACCATAAAAGTGCTTATATCAGTATGTTGCGAAGCAGATTTAAACGCTCTACCTTTTATAAATTCAGTGGCTATTTTGAAAATAGTCTCATTGCTTCAAAAATTGATACCAAAGAGGAGTACTCAATAGCTCCACGTTACGTTATAAGCTATAAAGAGTTTGACTTGGCATTTGAGGGATTACTATCAAAAAATAATCAAAAGACAAATACATTCAGTTTGCTTTTGAGAGGTCGATTTTGAAGATAGCTCAGAAAATCACGCTTCTGTTTTTATTGATTTTAGTAAATTTCTTTGTAATTAAAGAAATTACAGTGCATAAGATAGAGTGGAATTCTCTGTTTCCACAAGAGAGAGTTGCATCTGGGATAGAGAGTGAACTGCTTGAGCACAAAAAGCAGTATATTTTTTGTCATAGTGATTCAAGCAAAATAGTTGAAGATGTAGAAAGAGTGCCACTTTTTGAGAAGTCAATTAGACTATACGGAGCAAAAAACTGCTCTTTGTTCTTATTTGAGAGCAAGAACAAAGAAGAAGTATTGGAAAAATTGCAGGGGCTGGATAAAAGCGGTGTTGTACTTTTGGAGGGAATGCTGTTTGAAGATTTTTATAAAGAGATCTATTTTTACAGTGTGAAAATTCTCCCTTTTACTATTGTACTTTTGTTACTTTTTATCCCGCTGCGTTTATGGCTTGATATTTTGCTTGAGATGGCACTCTATACATTTTTTCTCGCTTCTCTTTTGCACTTTTCATGGATTGAAGTCAACAGTGCATCTCTTTTGGCACTTCTCTTTTTGGTTGTTTACTCTTTGACTCTTATTAACTATCTCTACTCAGAAAATATGGATATCAAACGTCTGTTTTTCGGTATACAGGTCTCTATTGTTGCGACTATGATAAGTGCGCTGTTTTTGGTTCAATCACAATTTGGACTGATTCACTCTTTTGGGCTAATGCTTCTTGTCGGACTTGTAGTTTTGTATATTTATATGAACATACGGCTCTATTTTGTAAAGTATTTTACCCATCAGGCTCATCTGCACTATTTTGATGTTACAAACGCAGCGGTTTTTGTACAAAAATACAGACTCTTTTTTCTCCTGTTTGTATCTACTGTGATTTTTATTGCGGCATTACAATATAAAAACTTTTCTGTTGATTTAAATATCGTAAACAGGTTAGAGAGCTCTTCAAAAACACTCTCTCAGATAAAAGAATTTGAGAAAAAGTATACACCTTCACTTCTGTTTGTAATAGAAGTGAAAACAAAAAATTCAACTTTTAATGATGAAAAAGAGGTTGCAAAACTTCTGCAACTGCAGGATGATTTACAGAAGAGTTTTTCTGGAAAAATTCTCTTTAGTATACCTGCTGCGTTTAAACATTTTAAAGAGATGGCGCCAGATAAGAACAACCCTGATCTTTTGGCGCAGTTTTTACTTGCAGAGAGCTTTGTGCATCATGATATTGAACTCTTCTCTCCTGATATGACGAGCAGCATTTTTGTTGGAGCTATTGCTCTGACACTCAGTAGTACACAGATGATAGAGATGAAGGAAAAGATAGTAGGGCTAGAGAGTAAATATAGAGATTTTTCTATAAATATAAAGGGTAAAGTAGCTGATTTTGACAATTTTTTAAAGACATTTTATAAAGAGAGCTTAATAGGATTGTTGGTAACACTTACAATTACGGCACTTTTCTTTCTCTTTTACTGCAAAAATATTTTTAGTGTTTTTGTGGTGCTTTTATCAGTTGTTTTCTCACTATCTATGCTTGTAGTGCTACATATTCTTTTTAATATAGCGCTCTCCATTACAACACTTATGAGTCTGATTTTATACGCAGGTCTTGTGGCAGATTCGTTTATTCAGCTCTTTATCTGTTACAAGAGCAGAGATGGCTCTTGTGAAAAGAGTGTGTTAAATCCTATATTTGTGTCAAATATCTCTATCTTGGCATTTTTGTTCGGTATGATATTTATGGATGGGATATTGGGTGCTTTCGCCTTTGATATGTTTGCTCTCTTAGGCGCAAATCTTATCTTTATAATTATATTTGTACCTCTGATTTACAAAAAATATCTTACGAACGGCAGTGACTAATTGCACTGCGTTTAAAGATTCTTTTACTAAAAGAGCTGGTGATGCTTTTTTTATTTACACTGTATGTTGTTGTTTTATCTTTTTTATAATCTACTATATGCCATTTTGTGATGATTTTTTTGTTGTGAAAAAGAGCAACTTCATCAATAATGACTTTTTTTATCAGTTGTGTGTTTTGGTAGATTTTCATCTCTTGAATAATCATACTTTTTTTCTCTATAAGGTAGATTATCTTTTGCTTTTTTGTCTCTTTTTCGAGTTGATAGTAACTGCGGGAGCCTTTTTGGATCTCTCCTAGATTTTTTAGCTTTGAGGTGTTGTTTTGTATCTCTGCAAATGAGAGTCCCAAGCCAAAAGCTTCGTTGTCTTCATCCTCTTTTGGTACTAAGCGGCTGCGCCCCAAAGAGGGAAAATATACAAGAGTGCTTTCGTTCTTTATCAGTATTGCTGTGCCTTTTATATTTTTTGGATATAAAAAACAGACTAAAGAGGAGGAGTTCTCTGCATCTGTATATCTTGCAAGTGTAAAGATCTGTTCTTGCTTGTAGTTTTTACTCTGCATAAGCGATTTGACTTGAAATTTTATCTTATCGACAGAAAGCACCTTTACGCTGCGTTTATAAATATCTTCAGGACTCTGTGAGGCAAACATAAGCGTTGCCCCAAGAAGTAAAGAGGTGCTTAGTATTCTCCTTGTATCCAATCAAGTGCCTTTAGTGTAATTTCTCTGAGTTTGAGCTGGTTCTCTAAAACCTGCTGTTCATACTCTTGCATATTTTTCAGCATTTGCTCTGTCATATCCGAGATGATGTTGAGGACAGGGTCATTACTCTGGTCTGCTTGTGTATACCACTCTCTGTCAAAGATAATTGCCATCGCCATAAGTGAAAAATTGCTGACTTGTTTCATTGAACCATAGATCAAGATACCAAAGTCAAGGATGAGCATCTCGGTATAGACTATGAGCTGTTCTGTGTAGACGATTCTATCTGCCATCTCCCCGATTCTGTCTGCCATCACGCCGATTTGTACAGCCATCCATAAGATTCTGTCCGCCATCACTCCTACCTCTTCACCCTTAGAGGCAAAAAGATAGCCGTACTCCATCCCTTTCATCGCAAAAGTGTAGGCATCATCTTCGATTTTCATCACAAACTGGTATGCCAAGTCTGCAAGATGAGTTGCAAAATCAGAAGCCTGCGTCGTTGTATCTGCTGTGACACTGTAAGATGGGTTTGCAACTACTGAAGCAAAGGCAAATGCTTCACTCTCAGCCTTTGCTGTTTGCTGTGCTGCATCTGCACTGTTTGAGAGCGAGAAACTCGGATTAAATATGCCTAATTCGCCTAAGAGTTGGGCGAGCATCGGATTTGCTTCAAAGAGTGTTGCAAAATTCTCTGAAGTAAACTGAGTGAAGGTAACGTCATAAGGGTTGATCGGATTGCCGAACAGAGGTGCATAGTTTTGTGCATCACCTTGGAGTGTTTCTGATTGTTGAGCATTTGGCAAATTTGTCTGATAAAAAGACAAAAGTGCCTTTAGAATAAGTCCAAGCAGTGCCAAAGCAGTTGAGAGCGGCTTCAGTGAAGCAATAAGTGCTTGGTCTTTTTCGCTAAGCTCATAGTTCGGGTCTGTTACATTTGCAGCCAACTCTGTTGTTGCCCTAAGAACCTGTTTCATAACAGCATTAATGATAGCTGTAAGTGTAGCAATAAGCTGACTCTGCAAGGCCAAATCTTGAATAAGAGCTTGCGTTTGTGCGTTACTGCCTTCTGCTTCTGAGAGTGATGTTTGTAGATTTGAGTTTTGTGTTGTGTAGGTACCTATACTGCTAAGACCCTGTACGCTGATAATCGCAATGGCCATTTTAGAGATGCTTAGGAGTATGTCAGCATTTGATGAAAAATCAAGCTCCTCAAGTGTCTTTTTTTGAATGGTTTTTAAAAGAGATTCCAAAGCCGAAAAGACTAAACTCAGCATATACTCTCCTGCTGTAGAGTTTTTGACCTGTTCAAGTACCACATAGACTAGTTTAATAGAGAGTGTTAGACCATCAAGGGCTACGGCACCAAACTTTAGAGCTTTAAAATCCTCAACACTCTGTAAAAAAGTTACAATTGCACTGTCTATTGCAGGGGAGTTCTCAGGCGCGTTCAATGCTACGACTTTTGCAATACCGTTTTGTTTTTGCTGCGTTTGTTCGTAATCATATATGCGCATACTGGCTTTTAATTTGGTAAGTTGTGATGTAAGTTGCTCATAGGCAAGTGAGTGGGAAGCCTGATAATTTTTCCACAGTTCATTTTGAGGAAAATAGATATCTGCTGCGTTTGGCTGCAGTGTGAGTTCGTTGTTCTGAAATTTGTTAAAAAGTTCAGATGCCGATGTCGATTTTAAAAGTAAATTTGTACTTTGTATGACATCGTTATGGAGTTTATCATTAGATTTTTGCAGTGCTGTGATGGTACGCACTTTGTCGTCTATACTTACTGCGTTTAGTGTGTAAGTACTCTCTTTTTCTGAACTGCCACAACCACTCAGTGTGATAGAACTTTGCAGATACATTGCACTAAGAGCACTTATATGTATGAATTTTCGTCTTCGCATGATTATCTCCTTCTTCATAAAAGAATTACATCGAATTGTCTTGGGGTAAGTATAACATTTTATTATATAATTTGCAAAATTAAAGAGAGAAATTAAGATAAATCTTCTTTATAATCAAAGTTTTACATTTAATAGTGTAGAATATCAAAATAAATTTACTCTAGGCATTAATAATGAAAGTGACTCTAAAAACTATCCCTCATATCGCAAACAAAATTGCAATTGAATTAAATAAAAGTGGTGTTGTTACGATGACAAAAGGCTTAGAACCTATAGCGGCTGAAGCAAACAAAATTTTGGAAGAAAATGTCAAACAAGAGATGGCACTAGAAGAGAAAGTCAATGAAATCTGTGATGCCAATGAAGATGAGATAGAGTTCATGCTTGCAGATGAGAGACAGCTCTTTTTTATGATTAAAAAGAAACTGGCTCCGGAGTATGGTGTTATATTGGATTACGAAGAGAGATTTTCTGATCTTGCACATAAAATTCTTGATGAACTCTATGAAGAGGATTTGATCCATTTTGATGTAACGGAAAACCGAATTAAAAATATTATTTATAATGCTATTACATCATTTTTAGCAAATGATTCCGAGATTGAAGATGCCGTGATGGATAAAATCCGTTCATATAAACGTAAATTTATCCCAGGGACTGATGAGTTTGAGATTTTACATGAAAAATTATACCGTGAAGAGTTAACAAAAAGAGGAATGGAGTAGAACTATGAGCAGTGTATTAAAAAAAGTTTGGATTTATCTGGAAAACGGTACATATCTTGAAGCAAATAGTTTTGGTGCCGATAAAACAGAAGTGGGTGAGATAGTTTTTAACACTTCTATGACAGGTTATCAAGAGATAATGAGCGATCCTTCTTATGCTGGCCAGTTTGTAACATTTACTATGCCCGAGATTGGTAATGTAGGTGTGAATGAACAGGATATGGAGAGTCTAAAAGCGCATGCAAAAGGGATGATAGTTCGAAAGTATCAAGCACGTTATTCTAACTTTAGAGCAGAAAAATCTCTTCATGAGTTCTTAGTAGATAATGACGTTATGGGTATATGTGATCTAGATACTCGCTACCTTACTAAAATGCTTCGAAGTGAAGGTGCTATGATGATGATTGCCTCAACTGAGGTAAGCGATAAAGAGGAACTTAAAAAGCTTCTAGAGAGTGCTCCTCGTATCGAAGATGTAAACTACATAGAACAGGTAAGTACAAAAGAGCCGTATACACATACTTCAAGTACTTTTTCATACAGAGAGTTTAAGTATGATGATGCTCCAAAAGCACAAGCGAAAATAGTCGCCATAGATTTTGGTGTCAAGCGCAATATCTTAAATGAACTGGTAAGTGCAGGTATAGAAGTTGAGGTTGTACCAAACTCTTTTATCGCAGAAGATCTGATAGAAAAATATAATGCAAAACTTATTGACGGTGTCTTTTTATCTAACGGGCCGGGTGATCCGCTTGTGCTGAAAAAAGAGCAAGAGCAGATTAAAAAGCTCATAGATGCAAAAGTACCGATGTTTGGTATCTGTTTGGGGCATCAGCTTCTCTCAATCTCTCACGGGTATGATACATTTAAGCTTAAGTTTGGTCATCATGGCGGGAATCACCCTGTGAAGAATGAAAAGACAGGACTTGTAGAGATTACAGCGCAAAACCACAACTACAATGTTCCTGATAATATTGTTGAAATTGCCCAAGTGACACACAAAAATCTTTTTGATGACACTATAGAGGGACTTAGCTATAATGATAGCCCTATCTTTTCTGTACAGCACCATCCTGAGGCCTCTCCAGGACCAAAAGAGAGCCGCTATATATTCTCAGAATTCCTCTCTTTAATCAAAAGATAAAAAAGTAGTACTTATAATACTACTTTTTTCGTCTATTTGATTGTATCTAAAAAAACTTCCCATTCCTTAACTAAAATTTAAATTACAAAAGTAAACAAAAAGATAATAAATAGTCAAAATTATCAAACATTAAGATACATTAAACAAATGAATTGCTATTATTAAGTCGTTAATTAGCTTGATAAATGTATATGTGCATTTATGAGGCTTAATTGCTTTGAATCTTAAGGAGGCTATATATGGAGAATCGTCCATTAGAGTACGACTATACGGTTGCAAAGATGTTCATGCTTACAACGATTGTTTTAGGAATT
>CAZCMR010000029.1:0-19320 GCA_964499805.1 uncultured Sulfurimonas sp. | reverse complement strand
GTATTTGCACCATACATAATCTCTTTGTCTGTTAAAAAACGTACTTCACGATTGAGTTGTTTATACTCATCGGAGTCTGCTTTGTCAAAATTACGAGCCAGATTACCATCACCTAAAAACTCTAAAAGCTCTTCTGCCATCTCTAATACGGCTTTGGCACTTTTATCTGCTTTTGCCTGTTTTTTAAGTCTCTCTATTCTATTGGCAAGAACTTCGATATCAGCTAAGATAAGTTCACCTTCTATGATTTCAACATCACGAAGCGGATCGATACTCCCTTCGTTATGAACAATATTCTCATCTTCAAAACAACGAACGATCTGTAATATTACTTCTGTCTCACGGATGTTTGAGAGAAATTTGTTTCCAAGACCCTCTCCTTTACTTGCACCTTTAACGAGTCCTGCAATATCAACAAAATCAAGTGTAGAGTACTGGATACGTTCCGGATTTACAATCTTAGCAAGTTCATGAAGTCTTTTGTCTGGTACTGGAACAACTGCCTTGTTGGGTTCAATAGTACAAAACGGATAGTTAGCCGCTTCTGCATTTTGTGCCTTTGTGAGTGCGTTGAAAGTTGTTGATTTACCTACGTTTGGAAGTCCGACTAAGCCGATTGCTAATCCCATATCTTACCTTTAGAAAAGTTTTTTGAAATTATAGCTAAGTAAAATTAAAATTGAGAGTGATACAATACTCTAAAAATTAAAAGGAATATCTATGAGTGTACTTTTAGAGTTTGCAATGTTTCCTACGTCAGATAATTGTCGTGAAGGCTCATCTGTTTCAAAACAAGTAGCAAAAATTGTTGATGCAATTGACAAAAGCGGAGTAAAATACCAACTAACCCCGATGGGAACAATAGTTGAAACAGATACCATGAGAGAGGCACTGGATGTGATAGCACTTGCTTATGAACAGGTAAAAGATTGTGAGAGAGTCTACTCCTCACTGAAGTTTGATATTCGTCATAACTCTGAAGAGAGACTTGAAAATAAGATAAAATCTGTAGAAAAAAATATTGGTAGAGAGGTCCGAAAATAGGACCATCTCTTATTTATTGTAACTCATTTCTTACAATTTTAACTGCTTCTACCATGTTTTTTAAAGATGGTTTTACCTCTTCCCACTTACGGGTTTTTAATCCACAGTCTGGATTTATCCAGAGTTGCTCTTTAGGCAATACCTCTAGTAGTGAATGAATTTGTTTTACAATCTCATCAACTGATGGAATACGTGGTGAGTGAATATCATAGACACCCGGACCTACTTCTTGTTTATAGCCGACTTGAGCAAAGATTTTAAGCAGTTCATTTCCACTTCTTGCCGTCTCAATCGAGATAACATCAGCATCCATTGCCTCAATTGTTGCTATGATGTCATTAAACTCACTGTAACACATATGTGTATGAATCTGTGTCTCTTTTTTAGCAGAGCTTACTGCGATTTTAAAGTCTCTAACTGCCCAATCTTCATATGCTTTTACTTTTGAGTCTCTGAGTGGATATCCCTCTTTAAACGCAGCTTCATCCACTTGAATGATTTTAATACCTGCGTTTTGGAGATTATCTACTTCATCACAGATTCCAAGTGCTATTTGCTTGCTTACTTCACTTCTAGCCATATCATCACGTACAAATGACCAGTTTAGAATTGTTACAGGCCCTGTAAGCATACCTTTCATTATTTTATCAGTTTTACTTTGTGCATAAGTGATCCAATCAACTGTCATAGCTTTTGGACGACTGATGTCACCATAGATAAACGGAGGTTTTACACAACGACTTCCATAGCTCTGTACCCAACCGTTTTGACTAAATCCGTATCCTTGAAGCTGTTCGCCAAAATACTCAACCATATCATTTCTCTCAGGTTCACCGTGAACTAAAATTTCCAGTCCACACTCCTCTTGAAACGCTACACAATCATCAATATAGTTTTTCATCTCCTGGGTGTAAGCATCCTCTGTAAGATTGCCGTTTCTAAATTCACGTCTTGCATGTCTTACTTCTGGAGTCTGCGGAAATGAACCGATCGTTGTTGTTGCAAGTTCTTTGTAGCCTAAAAGCTCTTTTTGAATTTTGATACGTTCTTCATATGCACCGTCTCTTTCAAATTTTGTAATAGCAGCAACTCTTTGTTGTACTTTTTCATCATGGATGCGTTTTGAGATTTTACGTGAAAGGCTTGCTTCTTTATTTGATACAAGCGCTTCTTTTTCATCGTTACTTAGTTTCTCAGAGCCATTAAAGAAAACTTTTGAAAGTAGGGCAATCTCATCCAACTTTTCAACCGCATATGCAAGCCAGTTTTTAATATCTGTCTCCATTTTTTCTTCATACTTTAATGTAAAAGGAACATGTAACAGTGAAGATGATGAAGCAATGATAATGTCCTCTTTCTTTACGGTTTCAGTGATTCTTTCAAGCTTACCAAGTGTTGCTTCAATATCTGTTTTCCAGATATTTCTTCCATCAACAACACCGGCTATAAGTTTTTTCCCAGAAGCTGTAATAATATCTAAAGAGTCATAATTTTCCTCACCATATAGGAAGTCAAGTCCAATAGCCCATATAGGAGTATTTACAAGGATTTTTGTTGCTTCAGTTGAATGCTCAAAGTAGCTTACAACTGCAATTTTAATATTATTTGATATGACTGCTAACTTATCATATGTCGGCTTTATAAGAGAGAGAACTTTGACATCTAAATCTTTTACAAAGATAGGTTCATCAATCTGTACGATAACTTTATCATCAAGTTTTGCTATCTCAGCTAAAAGTTCTTCATATAGTGGTAGAAGTTTTGCATAGAATTCATACACATCACCACCATCAGCTCTTTTTGAAAGCCCAAGGTATGTGATGGGACCAATGATATTTATCTTTGTTTTAAGACCAGCTTCTTTTGCCTCTTTGTATTCATTTAAGAGTTTCGCTGCGTTTAGCTTGAAATCTATAGAGTGTGAGAGTTCCGGCACTATATAGTGGTAGTTTGTATTGAACCATTTGGTCATTTCACAAGCCGTAGCGTCTTTGTTTCCTCTAGCCATTGCAAAGTAGAGTTCTTCATTTTCAAGACCCTTAAATCTCTCAGGAATAACACTAAAGAGTATGGAAGTATCAAGCATATTGTCATAAAATGAAAAGTCATTTGAACTGATATATTCAATGCCTGCATCTTTTTGATAAGACCAGTGTCTCTTTTTCAGATCACTCGCAACTTTTTGCACTTCGCCAAAGCTACTTTTACCGCTCCAGTAATTCTCAAGTGATTTTTTGAGCTCTCTTTGCTCACCGATTCTTGGAAATCCTAATATATAACTATTTTTTGACATGTCAATATCCTTCTGTCTTTTAAATGTCAAAATGAGCAAAGCCCATTTTAACAGCAGGGACATAATGTCCCTACAACCCCCTAAAGCTACAAAAAAGATGTTTTTTGAGATTAACAGGGCAACTAAATTTTTATACTAATTGTGATTGTTTGATTATTAAAGGGATATTGAAAGAGGAGGGTGCACGCCGGTTCTACGGAATGCAAAACACACTGTGTAGAATGGGCATCTTGGAATATAGTGGTTTAGTAAAACCATCAGTTTAGATTTGAGTGTAAAAAAGAGGTGACAATGGCATGGTTTCAAACTCTTTAACAGTGCTTGTTTTGTTGCAGCAAACAGTTCTTGCAGTGCCATCACGTTCTCCTTTTTAAAAATTTTTGAGATTATAACAAAATTGTCATTATTTTTTCAATCTATATTCATTGAAATATTAACATTGCCTTAATACTCTAATGTTAGCATATAAAATCTAAATTGAGGAATTTATAATGAAGTCTATATTGCTAAGAGGAATAGTTGGAGTTGTTGGATGTTCGGTAACACTTTTTGCAGCATCAAATGCCGAGTCTATTTTTGATAACAAATGTGCAATGTGTCATATGAAAACTGTACCTACAGATAAGTCTGCCATAATCGCACCACCTATAAATGGTGTAATGCGCCATGTAAAGATGCATTATCCGAGCAAGCACGACGGTGTTTCTTTTATTGTTGATTATGTTCAGTATCCAAGCCAAACAAAAGCACTCTGCATGAAGAAAAAAATTGCTCGTTTTGGACTCATGCCTTCGCAAAAAGAGAATATCTCTTCTAAAGAGTTAGAAGAGGTTGCCTCATGGATATATGATACTTATCCAAGAGCAGGTTTTAAAGGGCAGGGGATAATGAAAGGTCGTTTCATGAAAACCCCATAAACCTTTTTACTTATTTTATATTTTTTAAAAACTGTATCATAAAACGAACACCTGCACCTGTTGCACCATGAACATTGGCATCCCAAGGAGTTTCTGTATAGGCAGAACCTGCAATGTCAAAGTGGAGCCATTTATTTTTGTTTTCTTTTTTGATGAAGTTGTCTAAAAACATACCTGCTGTAATAGCTCCACCGTAAGGTTTGTTAGAGATGTTACAGATATCTGCTATCTCACTTTTAAGCTGTTTTTTGAGATGTTTGTTAAATGGCAGGCTTGCAGTAAGCTCGCCTGCTTTACTTGCAGCTTTGCTAATGTCGTGTCTAAGTCTGTTTGAGTGTCCCATTACACCAGTAGTATATTGACCAAGTGCTACCATACAAGCACCGGTAAGTGTTGCGAAGTCAAAAAGATAATCTGCTTGTGTTTTGTCCTGTGCGTAGTCCAAAACATCAGCTAAAACAAGACGACCTTCTGCATCAGTATTTCTTACTTCAATAGTATCTCCCTTACGTGAGACTAAAACATCATCAGGTTTATATGCATCACCGCCTATCATATTTTCAACCGCTCCGACAAATGCGTGTACTTCGATGTCAAGTTTGAGCTCACTTACTGCTTTTATAATTCCTAATACTGCACACGCTCCGGCCTTATCCATTTTCATAGTTACCATACTTGTTGCAGGTTTTAAGCTTAGTCCACCGCTATCGTATGTCAGACCTTTTCCAACTAAAGAGATGATCTTTTTAGCATTTTTTGGTTTGTATGTTAGATGAATAAGCTTTGAGTCATGACGTGAGGCACGACCGACAGCAAGCATAGCATTACATTTTTCTTTTTTAAGCTCTTTTTTCCCTAAAATTTCACATGTTAGACCATTTTCTTTTGCAAGATTTTTCGCAAGTTTTGCCATTACTTTAGGGTACATGTCATCTGGTGCAGTATTTACGATGTCGCGTGTAAAGCAAGTTGCTTCAGCGATGATAAGAGACTCTTCAAAGAGTGCTGCAAGTTCTTCAACATCTTCACATGTGAGATAAATATTTTTGATCTTTGATTTTTTTGATTTTGATTTGTAAGTATTGAACTCATAGCCACCAAGTATAAACCCTTCAATCAGAGCTTGAATGTTCTCTTTATTTACATCTACTGAAACTGATTTATAATCATAGTTTTTTATTGCTTTTGCAACAGCTGTTGCAACAGTTCTTAAGTTCTCATTTTCATGATTTTCAGTTCCGCAAAACAGAAGAGATTTTCCGTGCATTGCACACAAAGAGTCTTGTTCTGCTTTAAAACCTGCTTTTTTTAGTGTTTTTTTAAATTTTGCTTTTTCTAATCTTTGAGGAGAGATAAGTTTCAAAGTAAGGTTGTTTTTGTTATCTAAGGATTTTTTATTTATCAGTTGTATATTCATCTTTTTTTATTCCATTTCGCAATTTATTTTTTATATAGTATCAAAATATTAGAAACAGAAGTGATTTTATGATTTTATAGATAAATGGCACTCTTTTCATAGAAAAGATGATTGCCAGATAATCTGTTTTATTTTTTAATCAAAATGAAGTATGTCTTTTGCCTGTATCATATCTTTGTCACCACGTCCAGAAAGATTTACAATAATAAGTTTGTCTTTTATATCAGGTAGTTTTTTAAGATATGCTACTGCATGAGATGATTCAAACGCAGGAATAATTCCCTCTTTTTGAGAGAGCCATACAAAAGCATCAAGTGCTTCTTGGTCTGTGATATTATCATACATTACCGATTTGTTGTCTTTATGAAAAGCATGCTCTGGCCCAATACCGGGATAATCTAAACCGGCAGAGATTGAGTGTGCTTCTAAAACTTGTCCATCTTCATCTTGAAGAAGGTAAGACATCTGTCCATGGAGCACTCCAGGGCGACCTTTTTCTAGAGAACAACCATGTTTATCTGTTTCGACTCCAAGCCCGCCTGCTTCAATTCCTACACATTGGACATTTTCATCTTCTAAGAAGTGTTGAAACATTCCTATAGCATTACTTCCTCCACCGATACATGCAACAACATAATCAGGAAGTCTGTTCTCTTTTTCTAGGATCTGTGCTCTTGCTTCCCAGCCAATGATAGCTTGAAAATCTCTGACCATCATAGGGTAGGGATGTGGACCGGCAACTGTTCCAATGATATAGAATGTATCTCTTGCGTTTGTTACCCAGTGGCGTATAGCATCGTTCATAGCATCTTTAAGTGTACGGCTACCACTCTCAACAGAGTTTACTTTTGCACCAAGGAGTTTCATACGAAAAACATTTAACTCCTGGCGTTCTACATCTTTTGCACCCATGAAAATTTCACACTCTAATCCAAGCAGTGCAGCGATAGTTGCAGTGGCAACACCATGTTGTCCTGCACCGGTCTCTGCGATAACCTTTTTATAGCCTAGACGTTTAGCCATAAGCCCTTGAGCGATAACATTGTTTACTTTATGTGCACCTGTGTGGTTTAAGTCTTCACGTTTTAAGTAGATTTTTGCACCTAATTCATTTGAAATATTTTCAGCATAAAAGAGAGGAGAGGGGCGACCTACATAATCTTTAAGATAGTAGTGCACTTCACTCCAGAAATCTTTATCAAAGCGAATTGCTTCATACTCTTCTTTGAGTTCTAAAAGAGCAGGCATAAGTGTCTCTGGAACATATCGGCCGCCAAAGATACCGAAATGTCCGTTTTCGTCCGGATCAAATTTTGATTTGCTTGGAATATACATTAATTTACCTCTATAACTGAGTAAACATCTGTTTGCTCTTGTAATTTTGTGATGCCCCCAAGGAAGGCAAGTCCTATGATAAAACAGCACTCAACACACTCTGCACCTGTTTGATTCACAAGTTTAGCTGCTGCGTTTGCTGTGCCGCCTGTTGCAATAAGGTCATCAATGATCAGAACACGAGCACCTTTTGTTTCTCCAAAAGCATCAATATGCACTTCGATCTCATCAACACCATACTCTAAAGCATATTTTTCACTGATAGTTGTGTATGGAAGCTTGCCTTTTTTCCTAATCGGTACAAAACCAACTCCCAACATCTGTGCAAGTGCTGCACCAAAGATAAATCCGCGAGCATCAATTCCGGCAATATAGTCAAGATTATATGACTTATAGCGTTTTGCTAGATGATTCATCAAAGTTGCATAAGCTTCTTTATTATTTAACAGTGTTGTAATGTCTTTGAAGACAATTCCCGGTTTTGGAAAGTCTTTGATATCTCTGATCGAGTTTTCTATAATACTTTTTTCATCTGCATTCAGCATTGTAATCCTTTATAAAAGAGCGTCAATACGACTTTCTAATGCTTTAATTTTAGCATTGAGACGGTCTACTTCTTGTCTATGTTTTGAGTTTCTTTGTTTGAGAACTTTTAACTCATTTCTTAGTTTTGTCAACTCTTCACTAAGTATATCAACATTTCCAAGAGCACGTTGTAGTTGTATTTGATATTTTCGTATCAAAATTTCTGCCTCTTGCAGAGTTAACTTCATTAAGTCATTACTTCTTTGCTCTTTGTTTGTAATGCTTTTAAAGTAAAACATCTTTACAAAAAGATAGATAGCAAGGATGGAGAGTATTGTTAACAGTGACCATTCCCAAAACATATATTTTTTCCTTAGTCGATTTCTATTTTAGCGACTCGATTAATATGGCGTCCACCATCAAAAGAGGCTGCAAGCCATGCATCGATGATAGACTCTGCTACGCCTTTGCCTACAATGCGCTCACCATAGCAAAGGATATTAGCATCGTTATGACCGCGTGCAACAGTTGCAGTGTATGCATCATGACAAAGTGCAGCACGGATACCGTGATGGCGGTTTGCAGACATACTCATACCTATACCACTACCGCAGATAAGGATACCTTGAGAGGCCTCATCTTCTAAAACAGAAGTAGCTACTTTATGTGCATAATCAGGATAATCTACTCTATCTTTCGTGTATGGTCCTAAGTCAATAACCTCATGACCTTTTGACTTTAAAAGCTCAACTGTCCAATCTTTTAACTCAATTCCTGCGTGGTCTGTACCTATGTAAAATTTCACTCTCTCTCCTATGATAATAATAAATTTATAATTGCTTGTACCGGCATAAAAAGTAGATAGTCTTTGAGTGGTGTCATCAAAATAACTAGAACAATTAAAATGCCATATCTTTCATTTTTATAATAAAACTCTGCAATAGAGTTGATTTTGTATTTTAACGCAAGATGCATTAAAAAATGTCCTCCATCAAATTGAGGGATAGGAAGGAGGTTGAAAACACCAAGAACTACGTTGATAACAAGTAGCTGATAGGCTAAAATATATGCAAAAACATAAAAGAGCGAATCAGCTGTTGTCGGGGTGCTCATAGCGGTAAGTGCAATCGCGGCAAATGCACCTAGGGTAAAGTTATAAACAATTCCGGCTAAATCTACCTGCATTGCAGCATTATATCCGCCTCGGCTGATAACGGTAAATGTATTGATGGGAACAGGCTTTGCCCAGCCAAATAAAAATCCGCCTTCTGCTCCAAAAAGTATGGGCAAGAAATAGAGTGTAGCAGGAACTATAATAGTACCGACTAAGTCAACATGTGAGATTGGGTTTATGGTTAAACGCCCTGCATTCTTTGCAGTTGTATCTCCATACATATATGCAACCCAACCGTGCATAATTTCATGACCAATAATTGCAATAGCAAGTGCTAAAACAGCAGCTGCTATTTTTAGTATATCAAGTAATTCCATAGTAATCTTTGTCTTGTTTTTCTCTCTCTTTGATTGCTCTGTCCAGATATGGAGATTGCTCTAAATCTGTTGGAGTTTTTCCGACTCTGTCCCATCTGATCTCCCAGTTGTCATCTATGGAGAAGTAGATAAACCAAGGTGTTCCTTCAATATTTTCATAAGGAACCGCACCCCAAAAACGGCTGTCGTTTGAATGGTCTCTGTTGTCACCCATCATAAAGTAGTGACCCTTTTCAACCTTAATAGGATTAAAAAAGAAAATTGCAAGAGGGTTACGGCCATCTTCTATGATTTTTGCATCATGATGAATACCTGGATGTTTTTTCATATATGGATTTTTAACCCATAATTTATTGTCATACACGGCAAGTTCATAATCTTTGTAATTGTTTTTAATCCACTCATTTCCCTCTTTGAAATGGATAAAGAGGTTTTTATCTGCTACAAAGAGTTCATCACCCGGAAGTGCAACGCAGCGTTTTACGAAGTGCTGTTTGATGTTGCCCGGATATCTAAAAATGACGATATCACCACGTTTTGGTGTATCGCCATTAACAAGTTTGAGTTTATCACTCCACGGCATAACAGGAATTTCCAAAAATGGAATGTAGGGCATAGGAATACCATACGCAAATTTTTTTGCAAAAAGATGATCTCCTATAAGAAGAGAATCTTTCATACTTCCACTGGGAATTCTAAAAGCTTGGGCAACAAAAAAGATGATAAAAAGAACTATGAGTACAGTTCCTGTCCATGAGTTTGAAAATTTGTATGTTTTATATAAAAAGTTTTTCATATACTATATTTTCTCTCTATGCTTTTTTAGCTGCGTTTAGTTTTGCTGCTTTGAGTGTGTTGCTCATAAGCATTGCAATTGTCATTGGTCCTACACCACCTGGGACCGGTGTAATGTATGAACATTTTTTACTGACATTTTCAAAATCAACATCTCCGACAAGTTTACCGTTCTCTGCTCTGTTAATTCCGATATCTACAATAATAGCACCATCTTTGACCATATCCTCTTTTATGAGGTTGATAACACCAACACCAACGAGAATGATATCTGCTTTTAGTGTATGTTTTTTGAGGTCATCTGTAAAAATATGACAAATCTCAACTGTAGCATCTGCGTTTAGAAGGAGTGATGCCATAGGTTTACCTACGATATTTGAAGCACCTACTACACAACAGTTTTTTCCTTTTACATCAATTTTGTGTTCTGCTAAAAGTTCCATTACACCAAGTGGTGTACAAGGCACAAAACCATCGAGATTAGTTACTAAACGACCGACATTGTAAGGGTGAAATCCATCTACATCTTTAGCCGGATCTACAAGCTCCAAAATTTTTGTTGTATCTATGTGAGCAGGGAGTGGAAGCTGTACCAAAATACCGTCAATATTGGGATTATTATTCATCATAGTGATGGTGTTTTCGATAGCTTCTTGTGAGATGTCTTCTGGCATTTCATGTGAAACAGAGTAAAATCCCATTCTGTCACATGCTTTTTTCTTCATACTGACATAAGCAGCACTTGCAGGGTCTTGCCCTACTAAGATTACGGCTAAGCCCGGTGTAACATCAGCCTCATTTTTAAGTTTTGTAACTTCTTGTATTACATTATTTTCGATTTTTTTTGCGAGTGCTTTACCATCAAGAATCTGCATTTAAACCCCATAAATTATTTTTTTGATATTATACTCTTTTAAAATAATATTAGGCTAATAATGAGATATATACTTTTTTTGATACTCCCTTTTGTACTTTTTGCAACAAGTAATTTTATCACACCCATGGAATATGCATCACAGCTTTATAAAAATCCAAGAGGAATAGGGTGTCAAAAATGCCATGGAAATAATGGTGAAGGCAAAGTAATTGCACAATATATGCATAAAAACAAAAAAAAGAGTTTTGTTGGGCCTCAGATAAATAATGTAAAGTTTACGCAGTTTTATAAAATATTAAATAGTAGGACAAAAGGAATGCCTAGATATTTTTTGACAAAACAGGAGATAGAAGCACTCTATTTTTATCTTCATAGAAATGATACAAATAAGGCAAAAGATGCTCACTGAAATTGAAGAAGCCTATAGACAAAAAGATTTAGCAAAACTGGATGCACTTGCTAAGCCTGCGTTTAGAAAATTAAACAAACGCAGTGACTTTAAGTCTGTGTTAATGCTCTCTTGCAATAATATAAAGCATCTCTCAAAGATAGAATCTATGGAAGCCGATTGTATTATGTTGAATTTAGAAGATGGCGTTAGCAAAGAAGAGAAACCTTTTGCTCTTGTTTTGGCTGCTATTTTCTTGGCGAAGATACAAGAGAGTGACAAAAAGCTTGTTGTACGAGTCAATGCCCTTGATGAAGGTGGATATGAGGAGATAACCTATCTCAATCAGTTTATGCCCGATGCTATTCGTGTACCTAAGATAGAGAATAAACAAGAGGTGATGAATGTGTTAGCACTTTTGAATGAAGAGATAGAATTGCATCTCTCTATTGAAACAGCAGAGTCATGGCATAACCTGCAAACTTTGGCTGTGAATAAGCGTGTGAGTGCCTTTTATCTTGGTGTTTTAGATCTTTTTGCTGATATGGGACTTTCTCAAACTTTAATAGATATTGATAATCCCACTATGCACTACATACTGTCACATTTTTTAATTACCTCTAAAGCTATGCATGTTAAGCCAGTCTCTTTTGTTTTTCAAGAATACAAAGATATGACTACATTTCAAAAGTGGTTAGAGCTTGAAAGAGGTATGGGGTATGATGCAAAAGGATGTATATCTCCCAAGCAGGTGACACTTGTAAATGAAATATTTGTTGACACAGAAAAAGCGATCAAAAGAGCACAAACTATTGTAAAGCTTTTTGAAATGCATAGAGATGAAGGAATTACAGGGTTTGTTGATGATGAGTATGGTTTTATTGATGAACCGATATATAAAGGTGCTTTAAATATTTTAAAGAAAAATTGAAAAAAATAGAAGAGATAGAGAATGGTAAAACCATTCTCTAGATATACTAGGCGAAGAAACCTAGCATAAGTGAAATTTAAAATTGAAAGGAGAACAAAGACTAGAATTTATAGTCTAATTGTACCCAACCTACAGTTTTGTCATTTGTATAACCTGTAGCGTCACCTTTTGAGTAAGAAGCATATTTTACAAGACCTTTAAGATTTTTAACACCTGGAATTGCATTTACATAAACAATATCAAACTCAGAACCTAAGTCATCAGTTGTCTTTGCAGTCGGTGTTGGCATATCTTCATCCGCTTTAAAATCATGATATACAGCAAGAACTTTTCCAAACCCTTTAGCTGTATAACCTAAACGAACATTGGCGTCTTTTAAACCACCAATTGGTTTGTTGGCAACGTAAAATACATCAGCCCAACCATTGAACTTATGGTTTGTACCAAGAGCAGGGTTAAATGTTGTTTTACCATCTGTTCCATTCGTACCACTTAATACTTCATAGTTCACACCAGCTAAGATACCAGAGATATTTGCACCTAAATCCAAGTTATAGTAGTCAGCATCAGCTTCAGGATCTTTACCACTTGCAAGATTTGTGCCTAATTCCATAGTAGGATCTTTTTGCACAGCATATTCTGCACGGTATGATAATTTAGCACCAACATTTACTTTACCAGTTAATGCAATACCATATGTATCACTATCTATACCTTGTACTCCCACAGCTAACATATAGTCATACGCAGTGATACTAAGTTCATCCATAACTTTGTACTTAGCATGTAATAAAACTGAATTTGAGTTTGTTGTAGTACCAGCTCCAACGCCTTGGAAACCATATACATATGCAGCAAGAAGATCTAAGTTTTTCACGCTACTGTTTGCAGCATATACAGTGTCGTATGAACGTTCCACTTGTCTCCAACCAACAGTACCAATAAAACGTTGATTATCAAGATTTACGTGTGAACGACCTGCATGTAAAGCTGTCTTATCAATTGTATAATCAAGAGAAGCTTCAGAAAGCATTGCAAAATTTGGATCTTTAATAACATCATAATCTGTTTTACCATTATCAGTACTATTATAGTTATCATATCCAAAGTTATTTACACTTTGAAGGCCAATAGTAGCCGTTAAGTTTTCAATACCAAGAAGACCAGCAGACACAACTAAATGCGTACGTGCAGTCAATGCGTTAGCTCTATCTTTACCATTTTCACTTACTTGAGCCGTCTCAAATCTAGGGCGAATCTCACCCTTTACTTTTACATCATTTAAAATATTAATACCATCATCTGCACTAGCACTTACAGATAAACTACCAACCATTAACGGCACTGCCGCCATTGATAATAACAATTTTTTCATATTTATCCTTTTTTATTAAGTCAGCTAAATTGTATCTTAATCAAAAAAGGTTATTATTGATTTATGTCAATTTTAATGTTTATTCTGCTTTTTCTGCTACAGGTGTGATAGGTTCACCACGTTCTTCTTCTATTTTAGCGCGTTGTTCTGCCATTTTTGCTCTAATCTCATCGAGTACTACAGGAAGAACATTCTCATCTTTGAACCATTTTACTTCATCGATATGTCCACCATACTCTGCACCCATCTCTTCTATCTTCTTTTCATACTCATCGAGATCAAGACAGATATCCACGCGAATATCGTCCGGATCATTTGCATCTTTTATCTCTATATACCATTTTCCATTATCATCAAGTTTTATTGTTGAGTTAAAAACAACAGCCATTATTCAACTCCGTTAGGGTTATTAAGGCTTTTTGCAAACTCTTGGAGTTCACTATCTTTTTTCTTTAAATCTCCATGGTATATAACTTTGTCGATTTCGATATCTTCATTTTTTAAAAGATTTGGTACAGCATCAGATTCATTTATTACTTTAATGTTTGCATCCAACTCATCTTCTGAGTATGCCATCTGCATATCTGCTGCTATTACGTGAGGAATGGCTTCAATTATTTTTAGTTTTCCAAGTTCTTCACTGACATCTTCGCCTTCAATTGTAATTATCACACGTCCTTTTTCATCATGTAAATGATAATCACACGCCTCACAGTTTTTTAAACTCTCTACAACTTCATCTAAAAATTTTGGTACCGTCTGTACCACTATACTTGATATGTTCATAAAATATTCTCCTTAATTTTATTCATAAATTACTCTTCTGATTCTTTCACCGTTTTGGGCACGCATTTTATCATATAATTTTTGATACTCTAGCTTTGTTTCATAAGAAATTGGAGTTCTAAGAGATTTATACTCTATAAGTTCTCCTTTCTTATATACGCCAGAGACAATCGCTTCTACCCAATAAAAACCTTTGTCTTTTCTTAGGTTTTTAACAATTCCTACCCATTGTTTGCCAGCTTGTATTGTATCCCATAACTCTTTAAACGCAGCGCTTGGCATATCTGGATGCCTGACAATATTGTGTGGTTTTCCTAGCAGTTCACTTTCATGATATCCGCTAATGTCGCAAAAAGTTTCATTTGCGTATGTGATTTTTCCACTTAAGTCTGTTCTAGAGATAATAAGTTCATCTTGTGGAACTTCTGTTTCAACCAAAAATTCACTTTCATTGTATTCGTGCATTTAAAACCCCTTTATTTTATTTTATAGTATCCAACAGTTCGTGAACTACTATTGATAAAAAATTCTTTTTCATTGATAAAGTAGATACTGTTTACAACCATCTTTGTACCTTTATACTTTCCTAAAGGTTCTCTTGTTGCGGTGTTGAAAAGTGTTACATTGTTGTTCATATCGCTACTATATGCACCAGTGGCACCACTTGGACTAAGTCCTACTCCATAAACAAAAAAATCCGATGTTTTATAATATCCACTGCTGTTTTTAACATTGTAAACCCCAGCCCGTCTATCTTGTCCTCCCGTGAGGATGATTTGTTTTTTAAAGTCTATACTGAAAATATTGTCAACATTCTGTCCAGAGAGAGTTTTTATCTTTGATCCATCTTTCGTTGAAATAATATGTACCTCACCACTCTCATCTGCGATTGCTACTTCTGTTCTATCATTATTTAAAGCAAAACTTGAAAACTTAGACATAGAAGCCTGTATTACCCATTTTTTCTTTTTTGTTTTAATATTGTAAGAGATAATATCATTACTAATAAGAGCCAATAGAACATTATTGCTATCTATAAACTTCGCTTTAATGATATTCAACATATCATCTTTTGTAAGTATTGAATTTAATTTATTGTTTTTAAAAATATGAATACGACTATATCCACCACTGTCTTGAGAAAGAATTAAAAGTCTATTTTCAAGTAAATCAATAGAAAAAATTTTACTATCAACTTCATCTCCCATAAAGTCTTTAATCTTATCAAGAGCAACACTCTGTAGTTTTTTTCTTTTTTTTGTATTAAAAATATCAATTTTTCCACTGTCAGTAGCTATGTACAGTTTGTCTTGTTCATACATAACATCAGTTGCCAGACCATCTGACAATTTATAAACATGTGTAGGCTGAATCAACTTTTGGGCAAAAAGAGTTGAAAGTAGAGTTAAAAAAACAAATACATACTTCATTCACGAACCTTTTTAATATCTATGGCATCTGCAGGGCATCTGCTGATGCAAAAGCCACAGCTTGTACATTTTTCATTGATTTGGGGCATAAACATAGCTTTAAAATCAATGGCATCTTCATAGCAAGGGTCTTTACATGAAAAACACATAACTCCTTGCCAACTATAGCACTTATCCTTATTTATAATTATATCAACTTCTATTAAATGTTTGTTCTCTACAAGTAAAATATCGCTTGGGCAAGATAGGGCACACTCATCACAGTAAGTACATCCACGTTCTGAAAAATCCAAATAGGGAGTCTTGTCTTCTGCGATTTTAATAATTTGTTCTTGACACAAAGAAGCGCATTGCCCTTCACAATTTTGACACTCTGTGGCAAAAGCATTAATATCTATATAATAAGGAGGTCGTATTAATACACCTTCATCTTTATTCTCTCTTACCGCCTCTTTGACAGAGGAAGAAAGAAAGCCAAAAAGCTCTCTTCTCTCCATAACTTTCCTAGTTAGTTTTGTGTATCAATATCTTTAAGCCATTTAGATTGGTTCCAAGATGATTTTGAATCACCGTCAGGAGATGTATAAACTGGCGTAAAGTGACTTTCATCTACTAAATCATTTGTTGCTTGCGGAGCATGACATTGAGAACAATTATATCTACCTGCATAGAGTTTTTGTTCACTTTTATCTACCTGAATAGAGACATTTGAAAGTGTTTCAGATGATGTATTTTTAACGGTTTTTCCGTTTTTCATGATTTTTCCACCTTTTACTGCCGTCTTTGGTCTAAAGTTTGTAAAGTGTGAAACCGGAATCGGCGTTGCTCCCATTGACGATGCCATATCTGGCATATGACACATCAAACATTGATTGTCACTTTTTGTAATTGGCAACATCCCTGTTGTATCATGTGGAATCATCGGTGGAGCATCTTGAAATGCTCTTTTAATTTTCTTAGATGTACCTGGCGCAGCTGAGTTATATGTAGTTGCAGGTGGAATAACATCTTCTTTTAAGAGATCATCTGTCCCTCTATATCCTAAGTTTGCTGCCGTAATTGTTGGTTTTACTACATCTGCATTACTCTTAGCATTTGTACTAGTGGGTGTATTACTACATCCAACAAATAATAAAGCTGAAGTAGCTAAACCTATTGTAATTTTCGTTAAAATTTTCATTTTACTCTCCCGTTTTTTTATTTTGAATAAAATCTCTTATTGAGAATCTTAGAGCATCATCATCACATACTTCGATACATCGTGCACAGTTTGTACACTCTCCAGAAAGTACAGGAATTGACTCTTTACCTATCATGTGAAGCACCTGTTTCTCAGGACAAACTACTTTACATTTCATACAAAGAGTACAATTTTCTTCTAAATGATGTACTCTAATAAAACTAAATTTACCTAAAAGTGAATAAAAACCACCAAGAGGACAAATATGACCACACCAACCATTTTTTAGTACAAACAGGTCAAATAAAAAGATGATAAGCACCGCAGCCCAGCCAAATCCTATACCAAAAACAATACCACGATGTAGCATTGAAATAGGGGATATGAACTCAAACGCAGCAATACCCATAAACGCTGATACAACTAAACTCAACCCCAATATCCAATATCTTGCATTTCTGCTAATTGGTTGTTTTTGTAATTGTGCTCTGTCAATATCAAAGACTCTTCTTAGCCAATTTGCACTGTCCGTGACCATATTTATAGGACAAACCCAAGAACAAAATGCTCTACCACCTACTAAAAAGTAAAATAGAGCGACAACTCCAACACCTATAAGTAAGTCTGTTGCAACAACAGCACCCGCAGCGACCATTTGCATTACAGCAAACGGATCACTCATCGGAATCATTCCGAAAATTTTAGATGTGCTAAGGTTTCCTTCAAGTATCTTCCATCCCCATGCATTTGCACCAAAAAAGAGAATTAAAATCCCTATCTGCGTAAATCTTCTAAGGATGAGATATCTGTAATTATTCCATATCTTACTCATCTAATAAACCTTCAAATCCTGCATTGAGCTTATCAACAGCTTTTTTTCTACTTACATTTGTTGTTGTATGAATTGCATGAGCATCTTTGAGTCTTGCTTCATCTTTTTTGTCCCAACCTTTAATGTAGTGACTTCCGGCTTTACCCATAGCTACCTCACGAGGCAGTATGAAAATAGCCGGTTTGTCAGTTACACAGGCTTGTTCACACATTCCACACCCTGTACATGCATCAGCATGAACAACAGGTTTTAAAAATGCATGCTTACCAGTTCTTTCATTTTTACTGTACTCAACAGTTATCGCTTGACCTAAAATAGGACATGCTCTATAACAAGCATCACATTGAATTCCCCAAAAAGCAATACAGCTGTTTTCATCAATAACTGCAAGACCCATATCGGCTGTATTTATATCCAGTTGACCATTTACAGTAACACTTGACTCATCAAGTGCCCCGCTTGGGCAGACAGGCACACATGGAATATCTTCACACATATAACAAGGTATATCCCTTGGTGTAAAGAAAGGTGTCCCTACCGGCTTATGATCACCTGGTTTTGCAAGCTTGAGTGTATCATAAGGACAAGCCTCTACACACAAACCACATTTGATACAGGTTTTCAAAAAGTCATCTTCTTTAATAGCTGCAGGTGGACGCAAAATAAGAGGTGAAGCTTTCGCTTCATCTAAGTATGCGCTCCATACAAAGCCGCCTATTACAGCATAACCAGCACCCCTGGCCATATTTAAAAGGAACTTTCTTCTATCGCTAAGAGGTTTTTTTGCTTTTGAATGGTTACTCAAAATAATACTTCCTTCTTTTTAAAATTATGCTTTATAAATTTTTACAGCACATTTTTTATAGTCTGTCTGTTTTGACATTGGACATGTAGCATCAAGTGTAACTTTATTGATAAATACACGTTCATCAAACCAAGGTACGAATACTAATGGTTTTGGTGGTCTGTTACGTCCACGAGTCTCAACACGAGCTCTTACTCTACCACGGCGAGATTCAACCCAGCAAAGGTCATTATCTTTAAGTCCTCTTTCTGCTGCCGCTTTAGGATTCATATATACAAGTGCTGCTGGAACTGCACGATAGAGTTCTGGTACACGCATAGTCATTGTTCCTGAGTGCCAGTGTTCAAGTACACGACCTGTACATAACCATAAATTGTACTCTTCATCTGGCATTTCCGGTGGATCCATGTACGGACGAGCAAAGATTTTTGCTTTATCTGTAAGTGGTTTTTTCTTTTTGTCTTGTACACCAGTTAAGTTACCATGTGGTAATGCTTTTGCAAGTGGACCATAGAATGCGAACTCACTCCCTCTACCATTCTCTTTTGCATGTTTTGCTGCATACGGGTCAAATTTAGTATTAAATCTCCATGCAGTCTCTTTACCATTAACAACAGGCCATTTAAGTCCACGAACTTTATGGTAAGTAACAAAGTCTGCCAAGTCATGACCATGACCACGACCAAATGAAGCATACTCTTCCCAGAGGTATTGGTGCAACATAAATCCATATCCCTTAAATACTTTTCCATCACTCCCTACAACATTTCTCTCATCACCATTACATTCAGAGTTGTCATACCCTTTTTGTGGGAAAGAATCCATGTCAATTTTATATTTTTTTGCTCTATCATTTGCATATAAAATTTCAAACATTGTAGTCTCAGGTTTATAACCCA
>CAZCMR010000028.1:0-21094 GCA_964499805.1 uncultured Sulfurimonas sp. | reverse complement strand
TTTTATTAAACTTAAGAACAGTGCGTATCACATTAGAAGATGGTACAACGAAAAAGATTAAAATTTCAGCTAGAGAATTACGTACACTGAAAAAGAATTCGTAATTTAAGGGATAGTTTTGAATCTCCTACAGAAGATTCGTGACTTCCTGAACTGGGAGACTCCTCCCAAACCTGACAAAGAACTTCTTCCTGAAGTTTACCCTCACTTAAAAGCTTTTCGTTTACCTCTTATATTAACTGTTGTTGTAATGCTTGTCGGTACAGTCGGCTATGTACTTATTGATGACTTTACGGTTATGGATGCCATATATCAAACAGCTGTAACATTTACTACAGTAGGATTTGGAGAGATTGCCCCTATATCGCATACTGGAAGAATTTTTACCATCAATCTGATTATTGCTGGTTTTGCAGTTTTTTCAAGTGCAATCGGTATTTTGGTAAATGAGCTAAACAAGGGGCATATTGTTGCCATATTGAAGGAGAGAAAAATGCTCTATAAAATTGCAAGATTGAAAAAGCATTTTGTTGTATGTTATCATAATGACTATACGATAGAAGTAACAAAACAGTTACGTCAAAATCATATTCCGTTTATCGTTATCGATCCGCGAAAAGAGATTTATGAGTGGGCGCAGGAGTATAAATATCCTTACTTTTTACAGGCAGAACCCCATGCTGAACTTGCGATGCTCAAAGCGCATCTCTCTTCTGCAAAAGGGCTCATCACACTCTCTGGTTCGATTGCAGATAACATTGCATTAATAGCCTCTGTAAGGCTTTTTGAAAAAGAGCACTATCTGCCACGGCCATACTATGTTATCTCATCGGCAGAGAGCATTAGTGATGTGGAAAAACTCAAAAAACTCGGTGCCGATACGGTCGTCTCTCCTACAAAACTGACAGCACAACGGGTAAGTGCGATGGCCGCACGTCCTGATATGGAAAATCTGCTTGAAGAGTTTTTATATAAAAATGACAATCCTCTTGATATGCAGGAGATTACTATTCCACGTTATAGCTGGGTAGTGTTGAAAAAACTCAAAGAGACACACATTCGTGAGATCGCCAATACTTCTGTAGTTGGTATTACGAAAAAGGATGGCAAGTTCTTAAGTATGCCTAAGGGTGATACACTGGTGACAAGTGAGTCAAAACTGTTGGTCATCGGAACGCAGCAGGGAATAAAAATAACAAAAGACATACTCTCTAAAAGAGTAAAACCAAAGGAGCTGAAATTTGTATAAATTAAATAAAATAGATGGTGGAGTATGTGCATCTGCAGGTTTTTATGCAGATGGTATAAGTGCAGGACTAAAAGCGAACAATGCTAAAGATATGGCATTTATATACAGTGATGTGGAGTGTGAGATCGCTTCGACATTTACTACAAACAAGATGGCTGCAGCTCCTATTAAGCACTTTAAGAACAAGGGTTCATTTAAAACGAACTTCGTTTTGATAAACTCTAAAAATGCAAATGCAATGACAGGCAAAGCGGGTATTGCAGATATCGATGAGATACTCTCTACGCTGCCAACAAATATCTCAAACGCAGTGATGAGCTCTACGGGTGTTATCGGTGTGCGACTTCCAAAAGAGAAGATCATCAATGGTGCAAAGCTTTTTGATCTGAGTAAACGAGAGCCAAACGCAGCGGCAGAAGCGATAATGACAACAGATACATTTTCTAAACAGATAGCTTATAGAGTAGAGCTTGAAGATGGCAATAGTTTTCACATAGGCGCAATGGCAAAAGGGGCAGGGATGATAAATCCTGCTATGGCTACGATGCTCTGCTTTATCACTACTGATGCGGATGTAAGCAAAGAAGAGATGCAAAAGATACTCGATAAAAATGTAGAGGTGACATTTAACGCAGCAAGTGTAGATGGTGATACTTCAACAAACGATACCGTAGTGCTTCTGAGCAATGCAAAAAGCGGTGCCTACAATGAAGCTGCGTTTAGTGAAGCACTCTATAATATCATGCGTTTTCTGGCTCGTGAGATGGTAAGAGACGGTGAAGGTGCTACAAAACTTGTGACATACGAAGTAAGCGGTGCAAAAGATGACAACGAAGCAGAGATAGTCGCAAAAGCACTCTCGAACTCACTACTGGTAAAAACAGCACTCTATGGTGAGGATCCAAACTGGGGAAGAATCGCTTCAACTGTAGGTGCAAGCGGAGTAGAGGCGTATGAAGAGTCACTCACTATCTCTTTTAATGACATCTGCGTTTATAAAAAAGGGGAGCTCTTTTTCGATGCTGCAATGGAGCAAAAAGCTTCTGAAGTGATGAAGCTGAGTGAATTTACTATCTCTTGTGATCTGGGTGTAGGCGAGGGAGTATTCACTGCGTTTGGATGTGACCTTGGTTATGAATATGTAAAGATCAATGCGGACTATAGAACATAAGATAATCCAAATGTCGTAAGAGTGTTTCCATACAGAGTATGGGAACACAAATATAGGCTCTATAAAATGATAGAGTTTATTTGATAAACTCCACAACCTCTTCAAAATTTAATCTTAATTGCGTAGACTGCTCATTTATTCTGTATCCAAAAGGCAGGAGCATCGCGACTTGAAATTTACCTGTATCAAGGTTTAAAATCTTTTCAACATTCTCTTTTTCAAACCCTTCTATCGGACAGGAGTCTATCTCTATACATGCGGCAGCACTCATCATATTTGCAGCAGCTATGTACGTTTGTCTGGCACTCCATTGGTATATCTTCTCATCACTGCTTAGCGTATCACTGAGATGTGAAGCATAGAGTTTTATATAAGCATCTACTTTATCCTGTGGCAGATTACGACGCATAAAGCGTGATCGAACTGTGCCACTTTCTACTTTTAAAGATTCAATACCGGCTAAAACAACCACTAAATGCGAACAGGTCGTGATTTGTGGTTGATTCCAACAAAATGGTTTTAACTCCTCTTTAAGTGCATCATTTGTAATGACCAAAAATTTCCACGCCTCCATTCCAAACGAACTCGGAGACTTTCGTCCAACCTCTAAAATATAATGCATATCTTCATCACTGATTTTTTTCGTGGTATCAAACACTTTACAGGCATGTCTAAAATTCATCATCTTTAAGAATTCTTCTTTTTTATCCATTTTATTCCCCTTTTTTTATAAGATAGATTATACTAATTTAAAAACTTCCAACTGTAAACAGCAGTTATACTTAAAGTATAAAGAGCTAAAAGCCAGACATTTCTAGGATTTCCTGAGAGTTTAGGTGTCTTGATCTGTGAAACATTGAGTATGGCAAGTGAAACGCCACTTATGTATAAAAGAGTTGTAAATACTCCACTACTCACAACACCCTCTAATAAAAAGAGTGCAACCAAGATCAGACTATTGTTATCGAGTGCCAATCCTGTGTATTTTGTCCCTCCTGCCAAACCGTATGTACTAAAGTAACTTAGACGTATCGCAGCCGCTGCAACCATGATAAAGGCTCCAATTAAAAAGAGAGGCTCAAAATGACCATAGCTTAAGAGTAAGATCGCAGGTGTGACACCATAACTGACAATATCTATGAGCACATCAAGTTGTCCTCCGAATTTTGCATCGGTTGGAGTTCTTCCTTTGAGTCTTCGTGCGACAAGTCCATCAGCCCAGTCAAAAGCAACAGCCCAAACCATTCCGATCATTGCAAGAGTGTAAATACCTGCAATAGAGTAATAGATAGAAAGTATCGTACAGGCCAATCCTGAAAGTGATAAAAGGTTTGGAATATCTTTGATATAAGATAAAATAGTGGGTTGTTGTAACTTTTCGTGTACTGTAGTCTCTATTGACATTAAAATTCCTATTTTTTAAGTATTTTGTAATTCTTTTTTCAGTATAGCATAAATTTCAGCATAAAAGAGTATTATAGATAAAATAAATTTTACGTAAGGAAGTAAATCATGACCGTATATACCGTTGGTACTTTTGATTTGTTACATATTGGTCATTTAGACCTTTTAGAATACTGCAAGACATTGGGTGATAAATTCGTAGTCGGGGTTGCTTCTGATGAAGTAGTCGCTTCATATAAAAGAAATGTGCCTGTAATCCCATTGGATCAAAGAATGAGAATGCTAAAAGCTTTGGATTGTGTAGATGATGTCGTCTCGTATGACGAACTTGAGTATGTTACTCAATGTAAGGTAGTAGATGCTGATATTTTTGTAATTGGCGAAGATTGGGGAGACAAACCTCATAATATAGCAGTAGAAGAGTATCTAAAATCAAAAGGTGCAAAAATCGTACAAGTGAGTTATAACCCTCAAACATCATCTACAAAAATCAAACAAAATGTCATAGCACAAACCCATAAGGGTAAATATATGGTCTATGATGTTGCATAACTACTCTTGGTAATCTCTCTTAAACGCAATATATCTCTTCGCTGAAGCGTAGAGTTCTGCAACTTCTTCCTCCGTTAATTCCCGTACAACTTTTGCCGGTGTTCCCATTATAAGTGAACGAGGAGGAAAAACTTTGTTTTTTGTAACAAGTGCTCCAGCTCCGACAATACTCTCTTTTCCAATGACCGCACCATCAAGTATGGTCGCACTCATACCTATAAGGCAAGCATCTTCTACTGTGCAGCCATGGAGCATTACACGGTGACCGATGGTTACATCATCACCTATGATGGTCGGATTTCCTGTAGATTTGTCACCGTTCTTGTAGTGTGTGACATGAATCATACTTAAATCTTGGATATTGGTTCTATCGCCTATCTTGATGTAGTGAACATCACCGCGTACAACACAGCCAAACCAGATGGAGCATTCCTCTCCGCATGTAACATCCCCGACAACATCTGCAGATGGTGCTATCCAGCTCTTGTTTCCTATGCTTGGATCTATACCTTTAAAAGTGTGTAACATAACCCTTCTCCTAACTCTCTATGAAAAGACGTTCAGCCAGTTGTGTAACATAACTTGAAGTCTCTTTACGTGTTGCTTTTGCAATCTTATTGACATACTCTTCAAGCAGTTTGTGGTTGTTAATCTGCTTTTCATTATCTTCAGCTTTTACTTTTACATAGGTTGCATTGCTTTGAAGCTCGTGAGCGAGTACATTGTCTGCACACTGCAGTTTGAGGATTTGGATGATTTTATTTTGTGATGTTTTATCCTTGATAGCTGTCAGAAGCTCTATTCGTCTTACAAGATTTCTAGGCATCCAGTCTGCACTTGATATGTAGATTTTTGAAGCATCGTTTTTAAAGTAAAATGCACGTGCATGTTCTAAGTATTTTCCCAAAATCGAGATAACGCGGATATTTTCACTCACCCCTTTGATACCCGGTTTGAGACAACAGATACCACGTACAATGAGGTCAACCTTTACACCAGCCTGAGAAGCTTTGTAAAGTGCTCTGATAACATCCTCATCAACAAGTGAGTTTACCTTTGCGATGATCTGTCCGTTTTCTGCCTGTCTTGTTTCATTGTGAATCAAAGAGAGGAGTTTTGGTTTTATCTGTGAAGGAGCCATGTAGAGCTCGTTGAGTTTTCCTTTTTTACTAAAACCGGTCAAAAAGTGGAAAAATCGTGTCAGATCATTTGTAACAGTGTCTTTGCTTGTCATGTAACTCATGTCAGTATATATTTTTGAAGTTGCAGGGTTGTAGTTTCCTGTTCCAAGGTGTGCATACTGTTTGAGCTTTCCATTCTTTCTTCGTGTGATGAGTGCTGCTTTTGCGTGGACTTTAAAGCCTTGAATTCCGTAGATAACATGTGCGCCGGACTTCTCAAGTGCTTTTGCCCAGATAAGGTTGTTCTCTTCATCAAATCTTGCTTTGAGCTCCACCATAACAGTGACCTGCTTACCGCTTTCACTTGCATCGATGAGTGCTTTTACGATTGGAGATTTTGTACCTGAACGGTAGAGCGTCATTTTTATAGAGACGACATCAGGATCTTTTGCAGCACACTGGATGAGGTTTACAACAGGTTCAAAACTGTCATACGGGTGGTAAAGCAGTACATCTTGTTTTTCTAAAATAGAAAAATAGTCTTCATTGCTGTCAAACGGCGGTAGTATTTTTGGCTGGAATGATGGTGCTAAAAGATGTGCATAGTCTTTGTTTGAGACTATCTGCCAGAGGCTTGAGAGATTTAAAAATGTATGAAATTTATAGATGTCGTCTTTGTATATATGTGCATGACGATTGAAAAAGTTAATGATTTCATCATCTGCGTTTGAACCGACCTCAAGACGTACCATTTCCCCTTTACGACGGAGTTTAAGTCCCTCTTCAAGGATCTCCATAAAGTCGTCGGCTTCCTCTTCTTCTATGGCAATATCGGCATTTCTGGTGACACGAAATGAAGCATACTTGATAAGTGAGTAACCCGGGAAAAGCTCATCAACATGTTTCTCAACAACACTCTCAATAGGAATATATGTTCCGTTACTGAGTTGTACATATCTATCTAAAACACGTGGAACACGGATGATACCAAAGCGTTCTATATCTTCATTGTCATTATCACGCAGTTTCACGATAAGCCCAAAACTTAGGTTGTTAAGATGAGGGAATGGATGTGTGGCATCAACGGCAATAGGGATGATAACAGGATAGATATTTTCATTGAAATATTGGTTGAGGCTGTGTTTGTCTTGATTGTTTAGCTCATCATAGGTCTTTATGGAAATGCCATGCGGTTCAAGTTTTTTAAATATTTCGCTGCGGCAATGCTCAACAACTTGTTGCTCTTGGTGAAGATAATTGCGAATTTCACGGAGTTGTTGCAGCGGTGTAAGTCTGTCTGCGCCTGAGACAATGATACCTGCAGAGAAGAGTTTTTTGAGTCCTGCAACACGGATCATATAGAATTCATCAAGGTTCGTACCGTAAATGGCCAAGAATTTGAGACGTTCTAAGAGCGGCAGTGACTCATCTTGCGCTTGTTTGAGTACTCTGGTGTTAAATTGCAACCAAGAGAGCTCACGATTTATATAAAGATTTGGATTTTTTAAATTTTGCATATTATTAGTAACCCTAAGAAAATATTTTTTCTTATTATATCTAATAGAGTTTACAATAAGATTACTTGATAACTCCTGTTCCTTTATAATTAGCAGAATGATAGATGCTTACTCCGTTTTTACGTGCGTAGTACTGCATCAAAAGTTTTTGTAGTGTCGGTTCGATAGAAGGTGCAAACCATGCATTGTTACTGATGGCTATCATATACTTTACATCTCCCTCATAGAGTGCCTGGCACGTTGCTTCATAGCAGACAGCATTTCTAAACTTTACCCCTTTTATGATGAAATCAGTAGGATGCTTGGCTGTTACAAAGTCACTAGCTCCTGCAAAAAAAGTATCATTTACAAACTTTTTCATAAAAGAGGGAAGAGGAATGTACTCTCCAAAAGGTACAAGTATCAGTTTTTTTGCCACCTTATATTTTCCATTATGAAAATAGTAGGTAACATTGTAGTTAAGATGATTTTCACGCAGCAAAGAACCGGCAATAATATCTATCTGTTTGCTTGCTTCAAGTACTTCTGAGAGAAGCAGGGGATTTTTGTTCATGAAAAGAGGAAAAACCGATTCAGGAAGGACAACGAGGTCATAACCTTCTTGGGTTGCGTTTTGAATTTCATTAAATATCATCTCAACAGTAGTGTAAAGATTTTTGCGCTGCCATTTATCTTCTTGTTTTATCTCGGTTTGGACGAGTTTTATCTTAAGTGGCGCATCATTTTGCGTTGGGTAACCATAGTTAAACGCAGCGATAAGCAGAAGCAGAGGCAGGGTTTTAAATTTCTTGTTTTGAATGAGAGCAGGAAGGCTCAAAGCTAAAAGAAGTGCTGCAAATTGGTAATTGTAAACACCTATATAGCTGTTTACAAAAGGAAGTTCGAGTTTCATCCAGTTCCAGCCAAGTGGTTCTACAAAACTTAAAGCGAAAAGTAAAATTGCTCTGATATAAGGTTTGTCCGTAAAAGCCAAAGGTGAAAAAAAGAGCAGATAGAGAACACCAAACCCAAATGTGACAATAGGAGTCATATACCCGACACCCTGATATTTGAAGCTGTATCCTATCCAGTAGAACCATAAAAGACCGATAAAAAATCCACTAAAGAGGATTGCCCGTTTTGGAATATACAAAAGCAAAGCGATTGCAGAGATACCTAAAATCGTGTTGAGAAGTTTATTTGTAAGACCATAATGCTCAAGATAAATAAAGGCACTAAAGAGAAGTGCCGTGAGGATTGAGAGCAAAAGATGTGTGAATAGTTGTTTCATAATGAAATTGTACTAAATTTACTAGCTATTTAGTATATTTTTTGTATAATCGCACCAATTTACTAAAGAAGGAAGAAGAAGATATGGAGATAATTTCTCAACTATTACCGTTTGTATTTTTAATTGCAATTATGTACTTTGTAATTATCCGCCCGCAACAAAAAGAGGCGAAAGCTAAAAAAGAGATGCTAGAGTCTCTCAAAAAAGGCGATAAAGTTATCACTAGCGGTGGATTTATCGTAGTTATTCATAAAGTAGAGGAGAAATTCCTTTCTGTTAAAATGAATGACGATGTGATAGTTAAAATAACAAAAGATTCCATTGCAAAGAAGTACGAGGATGAAGCTTAATTACCGTATAGTCATTTTTGTACTGGCACTTGCGTTTGGTATAGTCTTCTCTATGCCTTCGCTTTTGCAAACTCAAAGTGGCAAAAAAATAACCCTGGGTCTTGATCTTCAAGGCGGTCTGCATATGCTTTTAGGTGTAAAAACTGATGAAGCGATTAAATCACGCATAAAATCAATTGCTGCAAGCATCAAACATTACGCTGAACGTAATGATATTCTTATTGATGGTTTGACATTTGATGATGAGAGTGTAAAGTTTGAAGTATTGGACAGTGACGAAGTGCCGACACTACAAAAATATCTCTCTGAACTTGAGGGCATTACACTTGTAAACAATGGCAATGTCATCTCTGTCGCATTAACAAAAGAAGAGATAAAGAAGACAAAAAAACTTGCAATTGACCAAGCGATTGAGACAATAAGAAACAGACTTGATCAGTTTGGTCTCTCTGAACCTGTTGTAGCCCGTCAGGGAAAAGAGAAGATTTTAGTCGAACTCGCCGGTATAAAATCTCAAAAAGAGGAACAGCGTGCCCGTGAACTTATCTCCCGTGCTGCAAAGCTTGAGCTTATGGCAGTAGATGAAGATCGAAATGCACGAGTATTTTCTATGAGTGATGCTGATGCTGCTGCGTATGGAGATGTGATTTTAGAAGATGCTAAAAATCCGCAAATGAAATATCTCGTACATGAGATTCCCATTTTAGACGGCACTATGCTTACCGGTGCAAATGTGGGATTTGATCAAAACAACAGACCTGTTATCAACTTTAAGTTAAACGCAGAGGGTGCAGATATCTTCGGTGATTTTACAGGCAAAAATGTCGGTAAAAGATTAGCGGTAGTGTTGGATGGCAAAGTCTACTCTGCGCCAAATATCAATGAGCGAATCGGTGGCGGATCAGGACAAATCTCTGGAAACTATACTGTTTTAGAAGCAAAAGATTTGGCTATTGCACTGCGTTCTGGTGCTCTGCTTGCTCCGATTTATCTTATGGAAAAACGTTCTGTTGGTCCTAGTCTGGGTGCAGACAGCATTAAAGCTTCTATGGTAGCATTAAGTGGTGGTTTTGTTCTGGTCATTATTTTTATGATTCTCTATTACCGTATGGCGGGTGTTGTTGCAAATATTGCTCTTATTGCAAATATATTCATACTCCTGGCAGTTATGAGTCTCTTTGGTGCAACGCTTACTCTTCCTGGTATGGCAGGTATCGTCTTGACGGTCGGTATGGCTGTTGATGCCAATGTAATTATTACAGAGAGAATTCGTGAACTTATATATGAAGGTAAATCGATGCATAAGGCCATAGAAGATGGTTATGCCAATGCCATGAGTGCAATTTTGGATGCAAATATTACAACGTTAATTGCTGCGATTGTTCTATATGTATATGGAACAGGTGCGATTAAAGGATTTGCTATTACTATGAGTATCGGTATTTTGGCATCAATGCTGACTGCGATTTTAGGAACACACGGAATTTATCAACTTCTTGAGAGCAAGATGTCAAAAAGCAAAGATTTCAAATTTTGGTTTGGGGTTAAGGGGTAATTATGGAATTTTTTAAATATAAATCAGCCCTTGATTTTATGGGCAAATCAAAAGTAGCAGTAGCTTTTTCAATCGTTTTAGTGCTTGCTTCGTATGTTGTTTTGGCAACAAAAGGTTTTAACTACGGTATTGACTTTGCCGGAGGAACTATTGTTCAGGTGAAGTATAACAAAGCAGCACCTATTGATGAAATGCGTACAAAACTAAAAGCAAACAAACTTTTTGAGAATGCTTCCATTACAGAGTTCGGTTCTCCCGAAGAAGTTGTAATCCGTATGAAAACAAGCAGCGGAAGTGTAACGCAAGATATCGGCGATGTTACAAGAGAAGCATTGCAAGGAACAGGTGAATTTAAAATTCGTCGTGTTGACATAGTTGGACCAAAGGTTGGTAGTGAATTGAGAGAGAAAGGTATTCTCTCAATGCTTTTGGCAATTGGTGGTATTTTAATCTATGTTGCGTTTAGATTTGAGTGGCGTTTTGCAGTGGCTTCCATTGTCGCACTTATCCATGATGTCTCAATCGCAAGTGGTTTTGTCGCACTCTTTGGTATAGATGTAAACCTTGATGTTTTAGCAGCACTTTTAACCCTCCTTGGGTATTCACTTAATGATACGATAATTGTATTTGACCGTATCCGTGAAGGAATTGTTGGCTCTAAAAATATGACCCTTGGAGAGATTATTAACGAGTCTATCACAAGAACGCTCTCAAGAACAACACTTACGTCATTGACAACGTTCTTTGTTATCTTTACGCTCTTTATGTTTGGTGGTGAGATCATTCATCCATTTGCATTTACAATGCTTATAGGTATCATTATCGGTACATACTCATCTATCTTTGTTGCTTCGCCGATACTTCTTTGGTTTGGTTTTGATGTGAAAAAATACCATACAAAACTTGCAGAGAAAGCAAAAAGAGAAGCTGAAAAGAACAGAATGCGTGAGCAATTTGAATCTGGAGTAATGTAATGGATTGGGGTAAGGTCGTATACGTATTTTTCTCATTAATGAGTTTGACGTCAATCGCAGGTTTTTTATATGAAAATACAGCAATTTCACTCTTTGTTGCCGCAAGTGTAAATCTAATATCTACGATTTTAAAAATCGGTGTTAGAAACCTTCTCTCAGCTGAGTTGTTGGCATCCTCTTTGGTTGCTGACTTGCACCTTATCCCTGCTTTTATCTTTTTAGTAATCGTTCAAGATGATTCATGGGCAATTGCACTGGCAATCGGTGCATTAATAGCAAATATCTTCTCAATGGGACTTGTCTATATTGAGAGTAGTAAAACACACGAAGAGTATTAGAGGAAAGAGTTTGGAATATAGCGCACAGACAATAGAAAAAAAATGGCAAGAGTACTGGAAAGAGAACGATAGTTTTGAACCTAGTGAAGACTTCACACAAGAGAAAAAGTACATCCTTTCGATGTTTCCTTTTCCTAGCGGACGTCTGCATATGGGGCATGTTAGAAACTACTCAATCAGTGATGCTTTTGCACGTTATTACAGACAGCAGGGGATGAATGTTCTGCATCCTATCGGATTTGACAGTTTTGGTATGCCTGCAGAAAATGCAGCGATCAAGAACGGAAGCCATCCTAAGAGCTGGACTTATGATAATATCGACTATATGAAAAATGAGTTCTACTCTCTTGGCTTTTCATTTTCACGTAAACGTGAATTGGCAACAAGTGATGAACTCTATACGAAGTTCGAGCAGGGCTTTATCATAGATATGTATAACAAAGGTCTTCTTTATCGTGAAAAAGGGATGCTTAACTGGTGTCCGCATGATCAGACGGTTCTTGCAAACGAGCAGGTCGTAGATGGGTGCTGTTGGAGATGTGATACTCCGATAGTCAAAAAAGACATGAACCAGTACTACTTTAAGATTACTGCCTATGCAGATGAGCTTTTAGAAGATCTCAAAAAACTTGAAGGCGGCTGGCCGAAGCAGGTTCTTACTATGCAGGAGAACTGGATAGGAAAATCGAATGGACTTGCGTTTGACCTCTTTTTTGATGAAGAGAGTAAAGCAAAACTTGATGGTACGTTTGAGCGTTTTGATGTCTTTACAACAAGACCTGATACAATCTATGGAGTAAGTTATACAGCACTTGCACCTGAGCATGCTATTGTTACATATATGATAGAGAACAAACTTCTCGATGATGCGACTATTGCGAAGATAAACGCAATGAAAAATGCCTCTTCAATCGATAGACAAAAAGAAAAATCGGGACTTCCTCTTAATCTGAATGTCATACATCCATTAACGGGTAAAAAAGTTCCTGTTTGGATAGCGAACTTTGTCCTTATGGATTATGGAAGCGGAGCAGTTATGGCTGTACCTGCACATGATGACAGAGACTATGATTTTGCCAAAAAATATGATCTGCCTATAAACGCAGTGATAGCACCCTTTGAGGGGGAACATGATTTCTCTCAATCTGCTTTTACTGAAGTTGGCAAGCTTATAAACTCTGAGAGCTTTAACGGAATGAACTCTAAAGAAGCACAGTCAAAGATTATTGACTACTTCCAAGAGAAAAAACTGGGTCAAAGAACTACGAACTACAAACTCAAAGACTGGGGTGTAAGTCGTCAGCGATACTGGGGTGCGCCTATTCCTTTTGTTCATTGTGACAAATGTGGTCTTGTGATGGAGAAAAAAGAGAATCTCCCTATTGCTCTTCCTGAAGATGTTGAGATAACAGGAGAGGGGAATCCTCTTGAGAATCATCCGACATGGAAACATTGTAAATGTCCTGAGTGTGGCGGCGATGCAATACGTGAGACAGATACCATGGACACTTTTGTAGAGTCTAGCTGGTACTTTTTACGTTTTTGTGCATCCCCGCAAAACTGGGAAAAAGAGGCATTTTCTGCTGAGCAGTTGAAGTACTGGATGGGTGTTGATCACTATATCGGTGGTATCGAGCATGCCATACTTCATCTTCTGTATGCAAGATTCTTTACAAAAGTTTTCCGTGACCTTGGTTATTTGGAGTTTGATGAGCCGTTTGAGCGACTTTTAACGCAGGGAATGGTACTCAAAGACGGTGCGAAGATGAGCAAATCTAAAGGCAATACAGTTGATCCTGATGCCATCATAGAAAAATATGGAGCAGATACTGCACGTCTTTTCATCCTTTTTGCTGCACCACCTACTCAAGAACTGGAGTGGAATGACAGCGCTGTTGATGGAGCATTTAAGTTTATAAAAAGATTTTTTGACAGAAGTGCCAATGTTGTAGCGACAGAGGCTAAGCCCGTGATAGAACATGCAACACTCTCAAAAGAGGAAAAATTTGCACGTAAAAAAGTCTATGAAGCGCTAAAACGTGCAGAAGATGTTTATGCTGAGCGTTATACATTTAACACGATGATAGCAGGTGTTATGGAAGCGATGAACGCACTTAATGCACAAAAAAATGCAGATGTATGGAGTGAAGGTTACTGGATACTCAGCTCAATTATGGAACCTGTAATTCCACATACGTGCTGGGAGATCTCTAAAAACTGCTTTGGTCTGAAAAACCTTACGAAACAAGAGATAATCGAAGAGGTATTTGTAGAAGATAGTATCTCACTTGGTGTTTCTGTAAATGGAAAAAAACGTGGAGAGATTGAAGTGGCTGCAGATGCAGGTAAAGATGATATTTTAGCAGCTGCAAAAGAGAGTGTTTCCAAATGGCTGGAGGGCAAAGAGATCGTAAAAGAGATAGTTGTTCCTAAAAAACTGGTCAACCTCGTGATAAAGGGCTAAGTTGAAACTCTATCCACGTGCACAAAAGTTCATACTTCTTACAATGGTCGTACTACTTTTGAGTGCATGTGGATATAAACCCTCTTCTAAATATGCCCGAGAGATTCTTGGCAGAAAGATCAGTACTGATGTTGTGATATCTGCGCAAGACCCTGAAAATACTGTGGTTATTAAAGATGCGGTCGATGCTGCGCTTGTAGAGATATTTCATACCTCCCTTACTACTTTAAAATATGCAGATACACATCTGACCATCGAGTTGGATCCGCCTTCATATACGCCGATTCAATATAATGCTGATGGATTTGTTATTGCATATCGTGCTACAATAGTGCTTCGTATTACAAGAGAGAGTAAGAATATTAAAAAGCACTATGTATCGCAGGGTACTTATGACTTTTCCGTATTGCCAAACGCAGTCTTTACGGATCAAGAGAGATTTGAGGCCATTAAATATGGTTCTGCCAAAGCAATTTCATCCTTTATTGCCCAAGTATCAGCAGAAGGTTCTAGAAAAGAATAGGAGAGTGTGATGACTATTAAGACGATTATTAACAATACTCTTAAAAGATTACAGAGTGAAGGGAAACTTCTTACGCCGGATTTTTATGCTGAGGCCTTTTGTAAAGAGGCAAAAAAGGCAAGAATGAGGGTGGAGGATTGTGAACAGTTAGATAACTATACGCATCTTTTAAATCAAGATTTACAAAATGATTTGCGTAATTATCATATTAAAACAATGAAAGAGTTTGTGCGTTATGTCGTTACAAAGCTCAATCGTACAAACCCCTCGCAGTGTACAAAAATTTTAGAGTCACAAATCCTTCTTACAAAACGAATTTTGCAGGTTGCATCTATCTTACACAACAAAGAGGTCGCGGCTCTTTCACGTAAAAGTATTGATATTATGGAATCGGCAATGCAGCCTGAACAGCTGGATAATCTGCGCCAGCAGTGGGTCAACTTTATCACAACATATGATGATACTTTTTTAGAAGAGCTTAAAAGTTACGGTGCAGTTGACAGTTCTGATCTGCGCAAGACGATTGAGGGTTTGGATGGCGATGTATGTTCAAGTAAGAGTGATAAAGCAGATTTGAAAAAAGTTGCAAAACTGTTAATCGCCTCTTTTGTACCCTCTATCGCTTCAAGCGTAAATGATGAGATTGCCTCAATCAGTGATAAACTAAGAGAGAATCCAAATTTATTGGAATCTGCTTCTATTGAAAATGAGATCAAGTCTATCATATCTCTACGTATCGCCCTTGATAATAAGACTGTAAAAGATATGGTTGGTTCCATTGATGGTGTATTAGATAAACTTTCACTGCGTTTGATAGATATGATAGAGAGTTCAGATAACTCAAATATAGAGATTCAAAAGATTAAAAGAGAGTTGGAACTCTATACCGAAGAGTCCACAACAAACTTTAAAGTAGCACATAAAAAACTCTTTACTATCGCAGTGGCATTAGAGAAGAACACTGAAGCCCTCAGCAGTGAACTCAAAGGTCACTCTACAGAGGTAAAACTGCTGAGTGACAGGGTACGAACTTTGGAAGAAGAGCTTGAACGCGCAAAAAAAGAGTCACAAGAGGATTTTTTAACGAAGCTGTACAACAAACGTGCACTGGATGAGCTGATGCAGATGAAAGAGGCGGAGTATAAGCGTTATGGACGTAACTACTCTGTTGTTATGTTTGATATTGACCATTTTAAAAGAGTAAATGACAGTTACGGGCATGAAGCCGGTGATGCCGTACTTGCTGCGTTTGCTAAAATCCTTAAAAAAGATTCAAGAAGTGTAGATGTTGTAGGACGCTTTGGTGGAGAAGAGTTTTTAGCTGTTTTGGGCGATACCGATACAAAGGGTGGTGTGATTTTTGCCCAAAAGGTAAGAGAACATGTTCAAAAAGCTCGTTTTATCTACAAAGGTAAACGTATCAAAGTGACGGTAAGTGCCGGTGTAAGTGAGAGAAAAAATCATGTATCCCTTGAGGCGACCATAAATTCCGCAGATGAGTATCTCTACAAAGCGAAAAAAGATGGACGCAATCGAGTGGAGTATAAGAAGTAGTTTTGTTAGAGCAATTTTTAGAAAAGAAACCACTATACTATGAGACAATAGACTATTCGCGTATGCCGCGAATTTATGCAAAAATCAAAGAACAACTTTCACTGCCGAAAATTATCCATCTTATTGGAACTAACGGTAAAGGAACCACAGGACGTTTTTTAGCTTCAGCACTCTATGCACTCGGTTTCAATACCGGACACTACACCTCTCCTCATATCTTAGAGTTCAATGAGCGAATCTGGCTTAATGGCAGCAATGTATCCAATGAGAAACTTAATGAAGCTCATAAGAGGCTTTTAGCCCTTTTATCCGCAGAAGATGCCAATGCTTTGAGTTATTTTGAGTACACGACACTTTTAGCTCTTTTGGTCTATCAAGAGTGTGATTATGTGGTACTAGAAGCCGGTTTGGGCGGGGAGTATGATGCTACGGCTGTTTTTGACAATATCTTAACACTTGTTACTCCCATAGATTTTGACCATGAAGCATTTTTGGGAACAACTATCAAAGAGATAGCAACAACAAAATTAAATGCAGTAAAATCAGCAGCAATTATAGGGGAGCAAAAACATCAAGAGGTGTATGAAATTGCAAAACAAATGGGACAAAAAAGAGCTCTTGAAATCTTTACCTATAAAGAGTTACTGCATAATGAGGATACTCTAAAAATCGCACAAGTAAAAGAAGAGCTCTCTCTTGCAGAGTATTTGGAGATGAATCTCAAGCTTGCTGTTGCTGCTTTAAATTATCTCGGTATAGAGTATAAGAGTGAGCACTTTTTCGATGCAAAACTTTTTGGGCGACTCAGTCAAATAGCTGATAATATTCTGCTTGATGTTGGACACAATACTTTGGCTGCGGAATCTATTGCACGGACTTTGAATGGTGGGAAATATACGCTTGTCTATAACAGTTATAAAGATAAAAACTATAAAGAGATTTTACGTCTATTAAAACCCGTTATCAGCGATGTTGAGATTATTGCCGTTAATGAAGAGCGCATAGAGGAGAGGGCTTTGCTTAAAGAGACGGTTGAGAGCCTCTCTTTGGTCTGCCGTGATTTTAAAGAACTATCAAAAGAGAAGCACTATCTGGTATTTGGCTCTTTTAGTGTAGCTGAAACTTTTTTAAAGAAGCACTACCATGGATAAGCACTTTACAATTACCATCCATGATGAGAATGGAGTAAAAAAGTTTAATGTTCACAAACTCTTAAAAAAGTTTTTCTTCTATCTTTTGGCACTGCTTATCTCTATTGGTCTCTTAGCAATAGGAACAATTTTGTATCTTAATTACAGTGTAGAGAAGATTGATAAAAAACGCCAAGAGGTAGAGAAGGCTTACAAAAATCTGCAATTACAAGATGAACTCCTACAAAAAAGCATGCAAAAAACAAAAGAGCACCTTAAAGAGAAAAAACAGGAGCTTGAAGAGGTGTCAGACTCGCTTTCAGAGATCGAAGAGCTGATGGGTCTTAAACCCATAGAAAATGCCAACCTGCAAGAGCGTGTAAATATCACAAAGCTTACCTCTCAAGAGAGAGCAACTCTTTTAGAACTTATTCCAAACGGTTCACCGATAGAGTATCATGGGATTACAAGCAAGTTTGGATACAGAGTACACCCAATAACACATAAACGTGAGTTTCATAAGGGGAGTGATATGAAAGCCAAACGCAATACCCCTATTTATGCAACTGCAGACGGGATTGTAGAGTGGGCGGCGTATCATAAACGCAGCGGCTTTGGAAACTTAATTATTTTAGTACATTTGTATGGCTTTAAGACATATTTTGCTCATCTTAAAAAAATAGTGGTAAAATCCGGTCAATTTGTAAAAAAAGGTGAACTCATTGGATATACCGGTAATTCAGGTATGAGTAAAGGACCGCACCTTCATTATGAGATCCGTTTTATCCAGCGTCCGCTGAATCCGTTTTGGTTCATAAAATGGACACAAGAAAATTATAATCAGATATTTGAAAAAGAGAAAAAAGTACCATGGCCGTCGGTCATCGAAGCCATGAGCCGTATTCAAATAGTGAAAAAATAGAAGAAGTTTAATGTCACAAGCAATTTTATACAATTATTTTAAGAACAATACAAAAAAGATACCTTTAGATGTGCTGATCTGTGAAGATGCAAAAGAGGCTCACGAACTGGAAACGGTTGCGAAGTATTTTAAGAAGGACGTTGTTGTCTTTCCTGATTTTCGTCCCTCTTACGGTGATGATCTGCGCTCTTACAAAGAGGAGCTGCATGAGCTTTTCTACGCCCTGAGAAGCTACTACGCAGCAAAGAAAAAGCCGCTTGTTATCTCACCGCTCAAAACACTGCTCTTTCATCTGCCAAAAAAAGAGATTTTAGATTCAACTGCTTTGGCATTTGGAGATGAGATAGACCTTAGCGCATTTAAAGAGAAGATGCTCTTTTGGGGTTACACTTTTGTAGATATGGTACAGGTTGAAGGGGAGATATCTTTTCGTGGAGATATCATAGATATCTATGTTCCATCATCTGAAAATCCGGTACGTATCTCACTCTTTGACAATGAGATAGAGCAGATAAAAGAGTTCGCACTTGAAACGCAGCGGACTCTGGGTGATGATCTTGAAGAGATAGAGATACGCAGTGCTTTTTATTCTCTTGATGAAGAGGGATTTAATGCGCTCAATGCAAAGATAGAGAAGAGTGAATTTGATGCACTTAACAAAGATATCGCCTCTTTGGGATTTTGGCATCTTGATGAACTTGCAGAGAATTTTTTAGATGATAAAGATATCAAGCTTATCAGAAATCTTGATGGTGTCTTGCAGGATGCTTACGGCATCAATAATCCGCAAATATCAAGAGATGCCTTTGAACTTGAAAAACTGCCTGAAAATGAGAGTGTAAAAGAGCTTGTTGTTGCAAATGTAGAGCAGTTGTTAAAGGTACACAAAGACAAAAAAGTAACCATAATAGCAGCAAATACAGCAACTGTGAAGCAGGCAGGTATCTATGATACGAGCAGTATCAATGTCGTTCAAGCTCCATATATCTTAAATATAATCACAGATGATGAACTTGTTATATCACTTAATAAAGCAGATAAAAAACGCAGACGCAGAAAAAGTTCTATATTGCTTGATGATTTAAAGGCCGGTGATTATGTAGTACATGAAGATTACGGTGTTGGTATCTTTGAGAAGATAGAACAGACCGAGATTCTTGGTGGTGTGAAGGATTTTATCGTTATCAAATATGTTGGTGATGACAAAATCCTGCTGCCAGTTGAAAATCTTGACTTTATTGACCGCTACATTGCCGGTGGCGGTTCTACTCCTGTACTTGACAGACTGGGCAAAGGGAGCTTTGGAAAACTAAAAGCTACAGTACGTAAACGTCTGCTTGAAATTGCAGGGCAGATCGTAAATACAGCCGCTGCACGTGCACTCATAAAAGCACCTAAGATCTCCATAGATAAAAAAACGCTCAAAGAGTTTCAGGCTCTCTCAGGGTTTGAGTATACTGAGGATCAAACGCAGTCGATAAATGAGATAATAAACCAGATGAGCTCTGGTCATATTATGGATAGACTTCTCAGTGGTGATGTCGGTTTTGGAAAAACAGAGGTGGCACTCAACACTATTTTTGCTGCATACAAATCAGGATATCAGTCTGCGTTTATAGTCCCTACAACACTCCTCTCAGCGCAACACTGGAGAAGTCTTGATGAGCGTTTTAGTGATTTGGGTATCCGTTATGCAAAGTTTGACAGGTTTGTCACTACAAAAGATAAAAATGCCATCATAAAAGGGCTTGCAAGCGGTGAGATAGACTGTGTTGTAGGTACACATGCTCTGTTTGGGCTGGAGTTTAAAAAGCTGGGTGTGGTTATCATCGATGAAGAGCATAAGTTTGGTGTGAAGCAAAAAGAGAAGATAAAAGAGCTCTACCATAATGTGCATCTACTCTCCATGAGTGCGACACCGATTCCCCGCTCACTCAACCAGGCACTCAGCTCCATCAAAACAATGAGTCAGCTCCTTACACCTCCAAGTGAGCGTCAGGGAGTACGTACATTTGTAAAAGAGTATGATGAGAAGCTTATCAAAGAGGTCATTTTACGTGAACTTCGTCGTGGCGGACAGGTCTTTTATGTGCATAACTCGATTGACAATATGCCTATAAAAATGGGCGAGATAAAAGCACTGCTTCCTGATCTGCGTATTTTGATGCTCCACTCAAAGATCTCTGCTGTGCAGACGGAAAAAGAGTTGCTCAAGTTTGAAGCAGGGGAGTATGATATGATGATAGCGACAAGTATCATCGAGAGTGGTATCCATATGCCTCGTGTCAATACTATCATCGTTGACGGTGCGGACAGATTTGGCATCGCCGATCTGCATCAGCTTCGCGGACGTGTCGGACGCGGAAGCTATGAGGGATTTGCCTACTTCATAGTACAAAACAAAGAGGCGCTTACCGATGAGGCGAAAAAGCGTCTTTTGGCTTTAGAATCAAACTCCTTTTTGGGTTCAGGTTCGGTTCTTGCACACCATGACCTTGAGATCCGAGGCGGTGGAAATCTCGTGGGTGATGCACAAAGCGGACATATCAAAAACATCGGCTACTCTTTGTATCTTAGAATGCTTGAAGATGCCATAAAAGAGTTGAGCAATACCGCTCAAACGCAGCGTGCAAAAGTGGATATAAAACTTACTATTTCAGCCTATATCAGTGATGAGGTAGTGCAGGAAGACAGGCTGCGTTTAGATCTCTACAGACGACTCTCTCAAGCTGAGAGTGCCGTAGAGATTTACGAGATAGAAGAGGAAGTGATAGACAGATTTGCAGAGCTTGACACTCCGACCAAGCAGTTCTTTGAGTTGATGGTGATCAAACTTTTAAGTATTGAGAAGAAGATAAAATCCATTACCAATTATGGGCAAAATATCACATTGACCTATTTTAATGAGTCAAAAGAGACGATAAAGTCACAGAGTAAAGATGATGATGACATCATAAAAGCGACACTCTATTATCTCAGAAATAACAAACCAAAGGTACT
>CAZCMR010000027.1:0-23614 GCA_964499805.1 uncultured Sulfurimonas sp. | reverse complement strand
ATGTAGGTCGCTGCCTAGTTGATCAGTTACTTCCTTTCTTTTTATTCTCTTTTTTATTTTTTTATTTTATTCTAAATTTGAATTTCTGAAGTTTATTATATACTACTATTTTATAAAGGTATTGCTAATGGTTAATCCTAAGATTGATGAAAGTTGGAAAAATGTTTTACAAGATGAATTTTATAAAGAGTATTTTTCATCTCTTAAAACATTTTTGACAAATGAGGAAAAGAGTTATAGAGTTTTTCCCTTAAATAAAAATATATTTACTGCTTATAATATAGTTAAGTTTGAAGATGTTAAAGTTGTTATCATTGGACAAGATCCTTACCACGGTGAAAATCAGGCGCATGGTTTGGCTTTTTCAGTATTAGATGGTACAAAATTTCCTCCATCTTTAGTAAATATATTTAAAGAGTTACAAGATGATATGGGTTGCAGGTTCCCTCAAAGCGGCAATTTGACGAAATGGGCGGAGCAGGGTGTGTTTTTGATAAACGCAGTATTGACTGTACGCTCTGCTGATGCAGGTTCCCATAGAGGACAGGGATGGGAAAATTTTACAGATGCGACGATTAAAGTAATTAATGAAAGATTAAATAATGTAGTTTTTATTTTGTGGGGTAAGCCTGCACAGATGAAAGAAAAAATTATTGATACATCTAAACATCTTATTCTTAAAGCTCCTCATCCGTCACCACTTTCTGCTTATAGAGGTTTTTTTGGTTCAAAACCTTTCTCACAAACAAACCACTACCTTAAAGTCCATGGAAAAAAAGAGATAGATTGGTGTCTGGACTAATAAGTAAATTCTGCAATAACAGGCAAATGATCTGAGTATCCTTTCCCTTTATGTCTGCGAGGGTGATGTCGGCTCATTTGCCATCTATATATTCTTTTTCCTTTAAAGAGGTAACTCTTGTGAAGTGTGTTAATGGAACCTGTTTTATAGTCTATACCTTTATTGTTTAGAAGAGTTTTGGTGACTAATATACTATCAAGAGCTTCTTTCTTTGCGTGATATATATATGTATATCTTTTAGGTATAGAAGTATCATACCAGAGATTGTAAAATGTGTAAGAATCAGGATGCGTGTTTATTGCAGTTTGTTGATAGTCAATAGTTCCTAAGATATGATTAATACCGGTGATGTCATTTGTGTCATTATGTTTTCTTTTTCGTTTAAATATTTTATACTCTTCATAATGAGAGTTAAAGTCGCCAAGGGCAATAATATTTTTATCTGCTCCTAGTTCTTTGACTCTCTTTAGAAGTTTTTTAGCTGAGACTATACGCATGCTCTCTGGTCCGGCCTTTGATTTCCAATGGTTTACCAACAGATATAAATCTTCATTGCCAATTTTAAATTTTACTTCAAGTATATTTCTAAATTTATAGGAGCTTGTAACTGCTATTTCATGTGTATATATAAAAGGTATTTTACTCAGTATGGCTACTTTAATAGTTGTGTTTTTCAGGTTCGCTATTTTATAGTATTGATAATAGAGATCATCTCTTTTTAACTGGTATCTTAAATCTTTTAAGGCTTGGAGTGATTCTATCTCTTGTAGTGCAATTATATCTGCGTTTATATCTCTTATAACGCGAGATATGTTTTTTAATTTTGCTTTATAGGTTTTATTATTCCAATTTGATTTTGTGTAAGGAATATACTCTTTATATTCATATCCACTTTTTTGTAAATCAAATAAATTTTCTACATTATATGTTGCGATTTTCAATATATTTTCTCCAAATAATAAACTGCTTAAGAGTAAAAGAAAGGGAATAAACCTCACTGGCTGATACCATTGAGTCTTAATAATTTTGATACATCAGGTTCTCGTTGCATCAGTTCATGGTAGAGAGTATCCATACTTTTTGCTCCACCATTATGGAGTATAGTATTGAGATAGTTTTTTGCAGTTTTAGAGTCAAATATACCTTCATCTACCACTTCATAAAATGTATCAGCACTTAGAACTTCCGCCCATTTATAGCTGTAATATCCTGCGGCATAGCCTCCTGCAAAAATATGTGCAAAACCATTTTGAAACTTGTTATATTTGGGAGGTTTTATAAGGGCAGTTTTTTCTCTGATACTATCTAGTAAATCTTGAACAGCTTTGCCTTTATAGAGTTTTGTATGGAGTTTAAAATCAAATATTGAGAATTCAAGTTGTCTTAACATCCCCATAGCAGATAAGAAATTTTTACTTTTTACAAGTTTTTCTATCATCTCATCAGGAAGAACCTGCTGCGTTTGATAGTGTTTTGCAAACATTTTTAAGACTTTTGGCTCATATGCAAAGTTTTCTAAAAATTGTGATGGAAATTCAACAGCATCCCACTCTACACCATTGACACCACTTACCTCATTTTCATCTACAGTACTTAGTATATGGTGTATTGTATGCCCCATTTCATGAAAAAGTGTTACAACATCATCATGACGTAAAAGTGAGGGTGTAGTTTTTTTTGAAGGTGGAAAATTACAAACAACAAACGCAGTGGCTAATTGCTCTACCCCTTCTTCATTTGTGCAGTGTGATTGCCAGTTATGCATCCATGCTCCACCGCGTTTAGACTCTCTTGCTTCCAAGTCAAGATAGATTTTTGCCTTTAAAGTGCCATTTTCATATACATGATAAGATGATGCTTTTTCATGCCAAAGCATTTCATCGACTTTTTCAAATTTTATATTAAAGAGTTTATTTAAAAAATCAAACATTCCATTAACAACACTTTGTTGTTCAAAGTAGGGACGATACTCCTCTTCATCAATTTCATACTGCTCTTTTTTTAGGAGTTCTGCATAAAAACTTGTGTCGTGACTTTCAAGTTTATAGGGGGCAATATTTTGAAGAATTTGAAACTCTTTTTTTGCTTGGGAAATTGAGTCTTTTAATAAAGAGTTCAAAAAATTGAGTACACTTTTTTCATCTTTAGCCATTTTTGTTGCAAGAGAGAGTTGTGCATAATTTTTAAATCCTAAGAGTTTACTCATTTCATCTTTTAAAGAGAGAATTTTGTCTATTATTTGTTCATTTTGGGGTGCGCGAGAGACATAGGCACGATATAACTCCTCTCTAATCTCTCTATTGGGACCATAAGTCATATATGCAATATATGAAGGCATTTGAAGAGTTAATTTGTACTTAACAACTCCATCCTCTTCATATTTTGCATTTTCTATTTCACTTTGAGGTAGACCCTCTATATCCTTTTTATCTGTAATAATATAGGAGTAGGCATTCGTTGCGTTTAAGAGGTTTTGAGAGAAGTCATTTGAGAGTTCACTGAGGCTGATATTTATCTCTTGCAACCTTTTTTTTGTCTGTTCACCTAAGTGCGCACCACTTAATTCAAAATTTTGTATATTTAAATCAACTACTCTTCTTTGTGCATAATTAAGAGTAGAAGCCTCTTTTTGTAAAATAGCTTTGTAGGCATTGTAGATATCTAAATTTTGAGAAAGAAGAGTGGAATACTCCGTAATAATTGGTAGAGCATCACTGTATACTTTTTGGGTTGCCTCAGAGTTGTTCACTGCGTTTAGATGAGAGAGAGGTGTAAAGAACTCTTCTAGAGACTCCTCCATCATCTCTAAAGGTTTTACAAAATTACTGTAAGTTTTGTTGCTTTGTCTTAAGAGTTGTTCTATCTGCTTGTTATTATTTTCGATTTTCTTTTTGAGCTTGCTTATAAAGTTATCTAAATCACAATTAAATTGTAAAAATTTTGACATAATTCTACCCTATTTTTTAGGGGAATTATATCGCTTTATATTTAATATGGTACAATCTAATATAAAATAACTTCAAGAAGGTGGAATATAGATGTCTGAGTCCGAATTATTTCCTTATATGCTTGTCGGTTTAGTGATAATATCGACAGGAAGTATTATACTTAATATTATACAAAGACGTACTATTAATACTCTTAGAGAGAGTTCTGAGACACTTATTAAAGATGCATACTTTAATCCAATAACCTCCCTTCCAAATGAGTCAAATTTTGATATTTTGTTGCAAGAACAGATTGACAGGGCTCTAAGACACCAAAAAACTTTTTTATTTGTTTATATTAAATTAAAATACTATGAGAGTGACGAAGATATTGTCAATAGTGCTAACAAACTTTCTGAATGTATTAGGAATGAAGACTCTTTGGCACATATCAGTACAGATGAATTTGTAATTTTATTTAATGAATATTTAGAAGAAGAGAATTATAATATTGTATTACAGAGGATTATATCTACTTTTCCCAAGTACTCAATTCGATTGGGAAAAAGTACTTTTCCTCATGATGGGGAAGATAAAAAATACCTCTTGAAAAGTGCAAAAGAAGACGCTACAAGATAGAAAACACCACTACTCAAAGCAAAGTAAAAGCCAAGTTTTTGTATAATATCAAGATTTTACAAAAAAGGTGTATGCATGGCTAAAAAACGTGTTCTAGTTAAGTTTTCAGGTGAAGCTCTTGCTGGTGAAGCAGGTCATGGTATTGACACAAAAATACTTAAATATATTGCACAGGAGATTAAGTCTCTGGTAGATGCTGGCATTGAAGTCGGTATTGTCATCGGTGGAGGAAACATCATTCGTGGTGTTACAGCTGCCCAAGATGGTATTATTAAACGTACATCGGGTGATTATATGGGTATGTTGGCTACAGTGATTAACGGTGTAGCTATGCAAGAAGCTTGTGAATATGCCGGACTGGAAGTGCGTATGCAAACAGCAATTAAAATGGAACAGATTGCAGAACCTTACATTAATCGTAAAGCAATGCGTCATCTTGAAAAAAATCGTGTTGTAATTTTTGCAGCAGGGACAGGAAATCCATTTTTTACTACAGATACTGCAGCAACACTCAGAGCAGTTGAAATCGGTGCAGAAGTTATTATAAAAGCTACAAAAGTAGATGGTGTTTATGATAAAGATCCTGCAAAATACAGTGATGCTATAAAGTTAAATGAGTTGACATATGATCAAGCATTACAGGACCATATAAAAGTTATGGATGATACTTCTATTGCACTGGCAAAAGATAATAAACTGCCGATTATTGTATGTGATATGTCTATTGAAGGAAATCTTTTAGATATTTTAAACGGGAACATGAGCAAATGTTCTATAGTCAGATAAGTTTTACAAAAGGAAAAAAATGAAAATTGAAGAATTAACAGCAAAAGTTTTAGAAGAAAATCCAAATTTAGACCGTTATCAACTTGCTATTGCCGTAGCAAAAAGATGTGATGAGTTAGAAAATGGTGCAGTAAGTAAGTTAAATGTAAATACCAGTCGTATTAAATCTGCCGATTTAGCACTTATGGAAATTGCAGAAGGTCTTGTTGTTGTAAAAGGCTTTTCAGACCAAGTGAAGTAATCCCCTTGCCGCCGAGTCAACTAGATATAGATATTATTAAAAATATCCACGATGTAGACTCTGCTGTTAGCTATCTTTTTGACCAAGTTCCTCCAAGCCAAACTTTAAATAAAGCGCTTCTATTTTCAAAAGAAGCCCATAAACATCAAGTTCGTAAAAGTGGTGAACCTTATGTTGTTCATCCAATCTTAGTCGCAGCTATTGTTGTCTCTATCACCAGTGATGAGTCGATGGCGATTGCTGCATTGCTACATGATGTGGTAGAAGATACTGATGTCTCTATTGGTGAGATAGGGGAGCGCTTTGGTAATGATGTGGCACATTTAGTTGCAGGACTCACAAAAATAGACTCTCTTCGTGATCATGAACTCATACCATCCTCTTCAAATGAACGACTCATCCTTTCGGCTTTGACATTTAGAAAAATGCTTTTAGCCAGTATTAAAGATGTCCGTGTTCTTGTCGTAAAACTTTGCGATAGATTTCATAATATGCTGACACTTGATGCCCTCAAACCAGATAAGCAAAGACGTATTTCTGAAGAAACATTGGTTGTTTATGCTCCAATTGCACACCGTTTAGGGATCTCATTTTTAAAAAATATACTTGAAGATTTGAGCTTTGGATATCTTTTCCCACGTGAAAAACAAAAAATTGATGCATACCTCGAGCAAAATTATTATGATATTGAGATGAAACTTAATGAAATAAAGACTTCACTCTCTGACTTATTAGTAAAGAATGGTTTTATAGAAGAGGATTTTGAGATACTTTCACGTATTAAACATCGTTATTCTATTTACTTAAAAATGCAGCGCAAGGGTGTGAGTATAGATGAAATTCTTGATCTTTTGGCTGTAAGAATCATAACAAAAGAACCGGTAAAGTGCTATACGATTCTCGGGCTTGTCCATCTAAATTTTCGCCCTTTGGCTTCAAGATTTAAAGATTATATTTCTATTGCAAAAGACAATGGCTATCAGACGATTCATACTACTGTTTTTCATAACACTGCTATTTTTGAAGTACAGATTCGTACTTTTGAGATGCATAAAACAGCAGAACTTGGTGTTGCTGCACATTGGAAATACAAAAGTGGTGGAAATAATGTAAAACTTGATTGGCTGGATGCCCTGCAGTATCAAAATGAGTCTGCAGAGGAGTTTTATGATCTTATAAAAAATGATCTCTATTCTGAAGATATTTCCGTATTTTCACCAACTGGAGATGTATTTACTCTGCCTCGTGGTGCTGTTGCTCTTGACTTTGCGTATGCTGTGCATACTGCAGTGGGGAACAAAGCGGTAAGTGCTCTGGTAAATAAAAACAAATCATCGTTACTTACAGAGTTAAATAACGGAGATATCGTTAAAATTATTACTGCGGAGAGTGAAGTTCCAAGGTGTAGTTGGCTAAACGCAGTCAAAACGTCCAAGGCAAAGACAAATATGCGACTGATTTGTAATGCTAGACTCAGAGAGATTGATTCAAAAATCGCGATTAATATTATCGCTACAATTATGAATTTAAACTACTCAAGAGTGAAAGAGTGGCTTGAATGCAACAGCTGTAGTAATTATGTCAATGTTGTGCATGATGTTGAATATTTGAAAAATCTTATTTCTAAATATACAAAAGAGATCAGCCAAAACAGCAGATTTCAAAGATTCTTGGCAAATCGAAGATTTAAAGTCAAAAAATTTGATATGGCAGGTTTGGAAATATATTCTTCCACACATGTAAGTAATGTCGTTTTTGATTACTGTTGTCATCCGAAATCCGGGGATGAGATCATGGCATTTTTAGATAAATCAAAAGTACATGTACATCATAAAATGTGCACTAATGCACTTGCAAAACTTAATGCTAATGAGCCTATGGTTTTTATTAAGTGGGCTAAAAGAAAACTTTATAAATATAAACTTATCGCATCACTGCACAATGAAAAAGGTGCTCTTGCGGAGTTTTTAACTTATTTGGTAAAATTAGATATTGATATTCACTCAATTGAGTTAGGAAAAAATTCAGGGGATTATACAAAGTTTTGTGAACTTGAATTTGAAACAAAAGAAGCAGATCTTAATGCATTTCGTGCTAAAATAGATTCAAAAATTAAAGTAATTGATTTAGTTCAGACTAATGATGCGTATAAAAACTAAAGAAAAGAGAAGTATAGATGATAGATGAAGCTCTCAGAGAGATACATAGAGGTAGTGCAGAGATAATTGACAATGAAAGGATTGAAAAACTTTTAAAGGCATATTTTGAAGAGGGTAAAACATACGCTGTAAAAGCCGGATTTGATCCTACTGCTCCAGATTTACATCTTGGACATACTGTCCTTTTACAAAAGCTTGCCGTATTTCAAAAATATGGTGCAAGAGTCCAATTTTTGATTGGGAGTTTTACTGCAACAATCGGTGATCCGACCGGAAAAAATGTTACAAGAAAAGTTCTTTCAAAAGAGGATATTGTAAAAAATATTGAAAGTTATACAACGCAAGCATTTAAAATTTTAGATGAAAATAAAACTGACATCGTCTATAATGATGATTGGCTTGGAACAATGAGTGCAGCGGAGTTAATTACTCTTGCATCAAATCTAACGGTTGCCAGAATGCTTGAGAGAGATGATTTTTCAAAGCGTTTTAAATCAAATACACCTATTGCAACAAGTGAATTTATGTATCCACTCCTGCAGGGGTATGACAGTGTTCATTTAAAGTCAGATATAGAGATAGGTGGAACAGACCAAAAATTCAACCTTCTTATGGGACGTCAACTCCAAAAATCTTATGATATTAAGAAGCAGCAAGCAGTTCTAATGATGCCTATTTTAGAAGGACTTGACGGTGTTCAGAAGATGAGTAAATCTTTAGGAAATTATATCGGTGTTTCAGATGAGCCTAATGATATGTTTGGAAAGGTCTTAAGTATTTCTGATGATTTGATGTGGAGATATTATGAACTACTGAGCAATAAATCTTTAGATGAAATTGCAGAGCTCAAAAAAGGTGTACATGAGCAAAAATTGCACCCTAAAAAGGTCAAAGAAGATTTGGCGTTAGAGATTACTGCACGTTTTCATGATGAAGAAGCTGCAAAAAATGCTAAAGCAGAGTTTGAAAAAGTACATGCTAAAAGTCAAATACCGACTGATATTGCTGAATTTAGTGTAGATGGAGATATTTGGATTGCAAAAGCTTTGGTTGATTGTGGACTTGAACCGTCAACTTCTCAAGCAAGGAGAGACATTAAGCAAGGTGGTGTTAAAATAGACCAAACAAAAGTCTCTGACGATAAATTACAATTAACGGCTGGGGAGTACCTTCTCCAGGTTGGGAAAAGAAAATTTGCAAAATTGAAGGTGAATCAATGAGTTTTAAATCTGTAAAAATTGGTAAATACGAGATAGAAAAGCCTATTATCCAAGGTGGAATGGGTGTTGGCATCAGTTGGGATCAGTTGGCTGGAAATGTATCCAAAGAGGGTGCTCTTGGTGTAGTAAGCTCTGTGGGTACAGGTTACTACAAAAACAAAGAGTACGCTAAAAAACTTGTTTCTGACAGACCTTTAAGTGAGGTGAACTTTTATTCCAGAGAGGGCTTCTTTGAAATAATAAAAAATGCAAGAAAAATTTGTGGTGATAAACCACTTGCTGCAAATATTTTATATGCTATAAATGATTATGGGCGTGTTGTTCGTGATGCTTGTGAGGCTGGTGTTGATATTATCATTACCGGTGCAGGATTGCCTACTAATATGCCTGAGTTTACAGAAGGGTACCCTGATGTAGCACTTGTTCCTATTGTTTCTTCTCCAAAAGCATTGAAAATAATTTGTAGAAGATGGGAAAAGCGTTACAATCGTCTTCCTGATGCGGTAATTCTTGAAGGACCTAAAAGTGGTGGACATCAAGGTTTTACATATGAGCAGTGTTCAATGCCGGAGTATCAACTTGAAAATCTTGTAAAACCTGTTGTAGAAGAGGCAGCTGCATGGGGTGGTATGCCTGTCTTTGCTGCCGGTGGTGTTTGGGATAAAAATGATATCCAAGAGATGATGGCACTCGGTGCAAGCGGAGTTCAAATGGGAACACGCTTTATAGGTACTTTTGAGTGTGATGCGCATGCAAACTTTAAAAAAGTGCTTCTTGATGCAAAAGAGGGCGATATTAAGTTGATGGGTTCTCCTGTTGGATATCCTGCTCAGGGTGTTGTAACAAATTTAACACATCTTGTTGAAAAACGCGAAGGTCCTGCAATTAAGTGTATCTCTAACTGTGTAGCGCCTTGTAATCGTGGTGAAGAGGCAAAAGTCGTTGGATTTTGTATTGCGGACAGACTCAGTGATGCATATGAGGGGAACTTGGAGACCGGACTCTTCTTCTCTGGAACAAATGGTTATAGACTCAATGAAATAATTACAGTAAAAGAGTTACTTGACAAGTTGACACAGGGCGAATAAGATTTTATTTACTCGTTTTTTTCTACTTGTATCGTTACTATGTTCGCTCTCACTTTATGCTCTTAGTGACAAAGAGATTTTAAAGCGTGCAGGGACTTTTGAGAAGTCTCCAGCAAAAAGTGAACAATTTAAAGCATATAATGATTATAAAAATCTCTATTTGCAAGCTTTGATGAATGATGATAATTCATTGCGTTTAAAAGCTTTGAAGGGTATTGTACGAACAGGGAAGCGGCTTCATATTGATGTAATAGATTATCGCGAAGAACTTTATAAAAGTGAAAAAAAGCATAAGAGACATTATGTAAAAAAAATACCAAAAAAGAAAAAGACAAAAATCAAGATTAAGTCATCACATAAGCTGAAGTATGTGGGATGGAAACATGGGAATTTACAACTTGTTTTTGACAAGACTCTTCGTAATAATCAAATAAACTATTTTAATCGTTATGATTCAAAAAGAAAGAAGTATCTTTATATTTTTGATATTCATGCTTCTATGTTAACAAAATCACAAACTCTGCGTAAAGAGGGTGTTGATAGAATAAAACTTTCTCAGTATAATCCAAATACACTGCGTTTAGTTATTGAAAACTCTTCTACTTTAAATGTAAGATTTAGTAAAAAACCATCAAGTATTATAGTGAAAATCAATAGTAAACAAATTAAACACAGAAGAGTAGTTTCAAAACGAAAAAAGATAGCTCCTGCAAGATTAGACAGAGATAAAGTGATTGTTATTGATGCTGGTCACGGAGGAAAAGATCCTGGTGCGATTGGCTATAAAAAATATAGAGAAAAAGTAGTTGTGCTCAGTATCGCAAAAGAGTTACGAAATATCTTAAAAGCCCGTGGATACAAGGTCTATATGACAAGGGACAGAGATAGATTTGTTAAACTTAGAAACAGAACAAAGTTTGCAAATAAAAAGAATGCAGATATCTTTATCAGTATCCATGCAAACGCAGTCAGTAAAAGACATGCAAAAAAGACCTATGGTATCGAGTGTTATTACCTTTCCAAGTCTCGTTCTAAAAGAGCAAAAAATGTTGCAGCGGTAGAGAATTCGGCAGACTTGGCTGATATGAATTTTTACGGAAAAGAGAGTTTTTTAAATACGCTGAATTCTCATAATATCATTGCTGCTAACAAGCTTGCAATTGATCTGCAAAGAAGTGCACTTGCATCTTTGAAGAAAAAGTATAAGTATGTAAAAGATGCGGGAGTAAGAGAGGGACCATTTTGGGTGCTGGTTGGAGCACAAATGCCTGCTGTATTGGTTGAAGTTGGTTTTATCACCCATCCTCGAGAAGCTAAAAGACTAATGAACAAAAAGTATCAAAAAACACTGGCAAAAGGGCTTGCAAACGGAGTAGAGAGATACTTTATAAACTGTAGAAAAAGAAGATAGAGGATTAATCCTCTTTTTTATACTCCAGCTCTCCAGCCCGTGACTCTTTATCATTAATGATCTGCTCAATCTGTTGTTTTACCTTATCATAGCGATACTGCTCTTTAAATCCCATAATCCTTCCGCCTGCTGCGTTTGGATGACCTCCTCCGTTCGCCCACTCTTTAGAGATTTGTGCAACACTGACATTGTTGTTGGCACGAAGGCTCATTGTACCTCTGTAGCTTACATCTACGATGAAATCATACTCAGGATAGGCAGTTAAAAAGCCATTACCGACAATAGAAGTGTTACCCACACCATAACTGAGATATCCTCTGTAGCCTTTGTAGTAGATAGTTTTTTCCTGTTTTGCCTGACCTAAGAGTTTTACAACATATTTTGTTGCAAGGTTATCAAGTGTATTATCTTCATCCTCTTTAAAGAACTCTTTTTTAAGTCTGTGTATTTTATCATCTAGAACTATAGGAGCATTGGGTTCGTTGATGTACTTTACTGCCTCTAAAAGGAGTGAGAGTTTGTAGTGAGAGTCCTCTTCTGGGAACATGATACGGTTTAGCTCTCTTGTCTCATTTACTAAGCGCATACAAACCTTCCCGTACTCGAAGTTTTCATGCTCCTCTTGTTTCCACAAATCGACTGCGTTTACTACATCTACATACTTCTGCATCCAAGACGGTTCATTAAATTCAAAATTTTCTTTTACATAATCATATGTGATCTTTGTTGCAGAGCGCTCTACATCGAGAAAATACCAGTCAAATTTTTTGGCACTCTCTGCACCGCTTCCGTGGTGGTCTAAAAGCTGAAGTTTTACATTGCAGTAGTTGTCATTTGTCTTTTTTACTTCGTGTTGCAGCCATCGTGCTTCATCGGCAGTAAGGTTTAAATCAGTTATCAAAATAAAAGCATCTTTTTTTGTTTTTTTGATGTTTTCAAGCATCAGATCCAACTTCTGTTTTACTTCTGCTCCATAGTTTGCATTATAGTTATACTTTTCATAGGGTGTATATTTCATTACCAGTTGGCAACTGTAACCGTCTAAGTCAATATGAGAGAGATGGTGGATTATTCTGTTTGTCATTTTATACCTTTTTTAAATTTATTCTTGTGTTTCTATGGCTATAGAGCCCATTACTTCAAATGTAGCACTCGCATCAATCTCGGCATGAGAGAGGGTGACTACATCAAGAGAGAATCTTTCAAATATCTCAGCCACACTGCGGCGAATTTGTGGGTCAACTATGATAATTACCGGTGATATGCCTTTTTGTAAAACTTCAGTAGCTTTTTGGCTTGTTGCCTGTATAAGAGCATTTATCTCCCCTACGTTAAGCAGAAGATTTCTTACACCATCTTGTTCTTGTGACTTTTGGAGTAAAAGTTGTTCTGTCTGTGTATCAAATGTTAGCAGCCTGATAACCCCGTCACTTCCCGCATACATTTGTGTAATGACACGGGAGAGTTTTGCACGTACCTGCTCTGTAATAAGGTCAATGTTTTTTGTATATTCAGCGATATCTGCTATAGTTTCTAAAATTGAAAGCATGTCTTTGAGAGGAATTTTTTCATGCAGAAGTGCTTTGAGCACTCTTTGTATGAGACCTATGGAAGCAACTTTTAAGACATCATCAATGATAACAGGGTAGTCATCTTTGATTTTATCAATAAGTGACTGTACCTCTTGGCGTGTCAAGAGCTCTTCTGCATTGCGTTTGACCAGTTCGCTCATATGTGTTGAGATAACAGTTGCAGGGTCCACAACAGTATAACCGTTAATAATAGCATCCTCTTTTTGCTCTGGAAGAATCCAAAGAGCATCGAGTCCAAATGCAGGTTCTTTTGTAGGTTCTCCGTTGATTTCACCTGTTGCCATTCCACTGTCCATCGCCAAAAATTTATCAGGATTTATTTCACCCTCTCCGATTGTGACACCTTTGAGAAGAATTTGATACTGGTTTGGCTTAAGATGCAAGTTATCTCTGATGCGAACCTGAGGCATTAAAAACCCAAAGTCACTGGCAATCTTTCTTCGCATAGAACGGATGCGTTCGAGCAGATCTCCCCCTTGAGAGCTGTCTGCTAGTTTGATAAGCTGATAACCAAGTGTAAGTTCAAGCATCTCTACTTTGAGAATGTCTTCAAGTGCTCTCTCCTCCTCTTTGGCTATCTCCTCATTTGTTTTTTGTGGTGCAATTTTCTCTTTCTCTTCTTTGAGCTGTTCTTTTGTTTTGTTGCCTACAATATCTTCTACGTTTAAAATGTGAAGTTCACCTTTTTCATATTTGTAGATAGACCAGCCAAGCAGTGCAAACATTCCTCCTACAAATCCCATGGATGCAGTAGGCAGACCGGGAACAAGAGCAAAAAGAAGCATAATAAAACCAACAATCATCATGATCTTTGCATTGCCGACCATTTGGTTTATGGTGCCTTCTGCAAAATTCTCACCGTCGCTTGATGAGCGGGTAATCATAATACCTGTTGCTGTTGAGATGATAAGAGCGGGCACTTGACTCACAAGTCCGTCACCGATTGTAAGAAGGGTAAACGTGGAAGCACTTGCAGAGATACTCATGTCATATTGAAATACTCCGATAAGAAATCCACCGATGATATTGATAAGGGTGATGACTATCCCCGCAACTGCATCACCTTTTACAAATTTGGAAGAACCATCCATTGCACCGTAAAAGTTCGCATCCTGTAAAATTTCTGCACGGCGTCTTTTTGCTTCGGCATCATCAATTAGACCTGCGTTAAGGTCTGCATCGACGGCCATCTGTTTTCCGGGCATAGAGTCAAGTACAAAACGCGCAGCAACTTCTGCGACCCTTGTGGAACCTTTTGTGATAACCATAAAGTTAATCAGTACCAAAATAGAAAAAACAATAATACCGATTACATAATTTCCACCGACAACAAAGTCCCCAAAACTTGTAATAACGCTACTTACATTTTCAGGACCTTCGTTTCCATGACTTAAAATCATTCGTGTTGTCGCGATGTTTAGGGAGAGCCTAAACAGGGTTAAAATAAGTATGAGCGTTGGAAAAGTTGTTAAGTCCGTCGGTTTTGGAACATAGAGTGAAATAAGTAAAATTAAGACAGAGAGCGCTATGGAAATAGTGAGCAATACATCCAAAACACCTGAGGGCAAGGGCACAATAATGATGGCTAAAATCGCCATAACAAATATAACAACACTTAAGTCTCTGTTTCCCAGTAGAAAGTTTAAGGAGGAACCGATTTGTTGCTTTGCCGTGAGTTTCTTTGCCATTTCTGTCTTAATCTTTAAGTATATCTTCTAAAGTTATTTCAGCTAAGAAAAGATCTATCTTTCCTTGTAGCTTATGTAAAAACGGCCATAAAGAACATAGATGTGCTCTCTCTGAGGGGCAATCTCTTTGCGAAGGAGAACACTCAAATACGGCTGGGCCTTTGCCCTCAACACAGGTCATGACATCAAGCATCTGTATGGAAGAGGGTTCTTTGTTGAGTAAAAAACCTCCATTTACGCCTTTGTATGATTTTAAGATATCCTGCTTTGCAAGAGATTGTAGAATTTTTGCCAAAAAACTTTTTGAAATTGAGAGTTCTTTAGAGAGCGTATCACTATCGATAGGTGTTTCTGCAGATGATATAAGTATAAGTGAAAGGATTGCATATTCACTTGCGCGTGTAATTAGCATATGTTTAAATCTTTATTTTTTATTTATTATATCCAATTAAGCATAAAATATCTTTTACATAGGGGAGAAATTTTACTGATTGTAGAAAAAATTAAAGAAAAAATGGGTATAATTGCGCTTCAACTTTTAGTGTCATGTACATTTGAGTTAGATTATTATACCCATCAGGAGGCTATTATGGCTTTAGATTCGGCTAAAAAACAAGAAATAGTTGCGAAATATGGTCGCAAAGAAAATGACACTGGTTCAAGTGAAGTTCAAATTGCACTTTTAACTGCTAGAATTGCAGAATTGACAGAACACCTTAAAGTTTTCAAAAAAGATCACGCGTCTCGTTTAGGACTACTTAAATTAGTTGGTCAACGTCGTCGTCTTATGAAATATTTCAAAAGAACAAACAAAGAAGCTTATGCTAAACTTGTTGAAGATTTAGGTATCCGCGATAACATCTAAGTTTTTATACTTTTCTTTCTAAAGTCCCTTATCGGGACTTTTCTTTCTCTTTATAAAAAAATCTCAATAGCTCTTGCTAAATCCTCTTTTGTATCTATGCCAAAACCTGTACTTGCGACTTTCACCATTGCTATCTTTTTTTGATGATAGATTGCACGAAGCTGCTCTAGTTTTTCTATATCTTCAATCGGTGCATCACTTAGATTGCAAAACTCTTTAAGACTTTTTTTGGAAAATCCGTAAATACCAATATGTCCGAAATATACGGCATCGCCATTTTGGTTGTGAGGTATTTTTGCCCGTGAAAAATAGATGGCATCACCTTGTGAGTCCAAAACAACCTTTACAAGATTTGGATCTTGTGCCGCTTCTGCGTTTATGGAGTTGTAACAGCTTCCCATAACAAAATCCCTCTTCATATTTTGCAGTTCTTGGAGTTTATGCATAAGTGCTTCAACTACATCAGGCTCAATAAAAGGCTCATCTGCCTGAACATTGATGATAAGCTCATCATCAGGAAGATTGAGGATTGTTGCACATTCGTAAATTCTGTCTGTACCGCTTTTATGTGTTGTTGAGGTTAGCATTGCCTCTATGCCATGCTCTTTACATTTTTCGATGATAATATCATCATCGGCAGCTACTACGACTCTGTCCAAATGTGCAACTCTTTTTGCTGTTCTTACGACCATTGGGAGTCCGTCGATTTCAGCTAAAACCTTTTGTGGAAAACGCGTTGATGCAAGCCTTGCAGGAATGATAATCATGGTAAATATGCCTTTATGATATAATTGCGCTATTATAACCCAAGGGACTTTAAGCAATGCTTCTTTATCAGCCTGAATCAGGCTACTGTTACAACAGTGATTCTATTTTTCTTTATGATTTTATCAATTTTTTCAAGCCAAAAGGAGATGTTTTAGATGTTGGAGCAGGGTGCGGTATTGTAGGCCTCTTAGTTGCAAGAGACAATGAAAAAGTGAGGCTTGAAGCAGTTGAAAAACAGGCTGCGTTTAGAGAGTATAACAAAATAAACGCAAGAGTAAATAATATCCCTCTGCGTTTACACGAGGGTGATTTTTTAGAGTTAGAGAGTGGTAAAAAGTATGACTATATCATTTCAAATCCTCCTTTTTATCCTGCAGGAGTACAAAAGAGTGAAGATGAGATGCTTTTTCATGCCCGTTACAATATAAACCTGCCTCTTGAAGCGTTCTTTAAAAAAGTATCGCAGCTTTTAAAACCGCAATCTCATTTTATATTTTGTTATGATGCTACTCAGTTCGGATTGATATGTGAAGAGCTTGCTAAGGTGAAAATGCGTGTGGTAGATGTGCAGTTTGTTCATCCAAAGAGTGAGAGAACGGCTTCACTTGTGATGGTACATGCCCGAAATGGCTCAAAATCAATGATGAAAGTGTGGCCGCCCTTTATCAGTTTTGAAGGAAGTAAACCTTCTAAAAAAGTACAAGAGTTATATAAAAAAGCCAATACACAGAGTATAAAATGTCAAATATAATAAAAAAAGAGGGTTATCCGTATGCATTTGACGCAGATGCATGTGCAACATGTCAAGGGCGTTGCTGTACGGGTGAGAGTGGTTACATTTATGTGACTAAAAATGAGATTGAAAAGATTGCCGTTCTTTTAGAGATGGAAGTTAACGATTTCAGGGTAAAATACCTTTTTCAAAAAGGGTATAAATTTTCTATAAAAGAGCAAAAGTATAATGACTCATATGAATGTATCTTTTACGATAGAGAATCAAATGGATGTAAAATATATATGGCAAGACCAAACCAGTGTAAAACATTTCCATTTTGGGACTATTTTAAAACAAGAGTTGATGAGTTAAAAGAAGAGTGTCCAGGGATTATTGATGATTAAAATTTTTACGATTATATTTGTAACGCTCTTTTTTATTGGGTGTTCTACACATCCTCCAGCTGTCAAGCCGAGTGAAAAAGCATTTGCGGGTGAGGATGTTTATATACTCTTCGCTCTGCGTGCAGAGCAGATTAGAGATTATAAAAGTGCAGCGACACTTTTTGAAAAGCTCTATGACAAGTCTGCAAAAAAAGAGTATCTCTACCGTTCACTTGCAGATGACCTGTATGCAAAAGAGTATAAAAAAGTACTTGAAAAGGTAGATACTTTAACAAAAGGTTCAATAGATGATGCAAAGCTGGTACGATTTAAAATTATAGCTTTAGTAGCATTATCACGTTTAGATGAAGCAAAGCAACTTGCCATTATACTTGCGAACAAGACAGAAAATGCAGATGACTATCTTCTTGCAAGTGATGTTTTTATTAAGAAAAAAGAGTATGATATTGCACTGAAATACCTTAACAGTGCCTATGTTCAGAACTATAATGAAAAGATATTAGATAAAATGGCTATTATCTTGTATGTGAATTTACATAGAAAAAAAGATGCAATAGCATACTTGGAGACACACACCCGTATCAATGGTTGCTCGAAATTGATATGTAACAGACTTATTGGAATTTACAGTAATGAAAATAATATTGATGGTCTCCTCTCTGTATACAAACGTCTCTATAATTTAGATAAAAATGCAAATATAGCGCAAAAAATCATACAAATTTATGCATATAAGCAAGACTATATTCAGTTAATCAACTTTTTAGAACAGAGTGGCGAGGATGACAATGTTTTATTGCAACTCTATATTACCGGCAAAAACTATGCAGAGGCAGCAAAGTTGGCAAAAAAGCTTTATGATGAAAGTGGAGATATCGTCTATCTCGGAGAAAACGCTATTTATGAATATGAGAGTCAAGTAAAAAATATTTCTAAAAAAACACTTCAAAGTGTGGTAGAAAAACTTGAAAAAGTAGTACAGCAGACGCATGATCCTCTTTATGAGAACTATCTTGGATATATTTTGATTGACCATGATGTTGATGTAAAAAAAGGGATGAAATATATTCAAAATGCTCTAAAGAGCAATCCTGAATCAGCGTATTATTTAGACTCTTTGGCTTGGGGTTATTATAAACTGGGTGAATGCCAGAGGGCAAAAAAAATATTTGACAAAGTTGTTACGCTTGAAGGTGGTGATGACACTGAAGTAGTTAAACATGTAAACGCAGTACAAAAGTGTTTAGAAAAATCCAATACAACAAAAAAGGTAAGAAAAAAGAGATGATTTTAGATGATATTATAAAGAAGACAAAAGAGGATTTGCAAAAGAGAGAGAAGGAGTTTTCTCTTGACTGGCTTGGACGCTCTTTGGCATTCAATGCAAGACAGCCGCGTGATGTTATTCCCTACTTAAAAGCGACAGAGGAAGATCCCTATAGAATTATCTCTGAAGTAAAAAAAGCTTCACCATCCAAGGGGATAATCAGAGAAGATTTTGATCCTCTTGCTATTGCGCAACATTATGAGAAGGGTGGGGCAAGTGCGATATCAGTTCTTACAGAACCACATTTCTTTCAGGGTTCTTTGGATTATTTAGCCGGTATTCGCAGATATGTAGGTATCCCACTCCTTCGTAAAGATTTTATAGTTTCAAAATATCAGATTTTAGAAGCGTTGGTCTTTGGAGCTGATTTTATTCTTTTGATTGCCGCGGCTCTTAGTAAAAGTGAACTCAAAGAGCTGCTCAACTACGCTAGACATCTTGGGATGGAAGCTTTGGTTGAGGTACATGATAAAAAAGATTTGGTAAAAGCTATTTATGCCGGTGCTGATATAATAGGGATAAATCACAGAAATCTACAGACGTTTGAGATGAATATGAATCTTTCGTATGAGCTTATTCCTCTTATTCCAAATGGAAAAATAATCGTAGCAGAGAGTGGTATTTATGAGCATGGGCAGCTTGAGGATTTATCTAAAGCTGGTGTAGATGCCTTTTTGGTTGGAGAGTCTTTAATGCGCCAAGAAGATGAAGAAGCAGCTTTGAAAAAATTGAAATATGGAGAAGTATAATGAAAAAGATAGTTTTAACAACATTGATAGCAACAGCGGTTTTCTTTAGCGCATGTACGCAAGAGACACAAAATAAGATAGGACGTTCTATTCAGAACTGGACAGGGACAAATGGTGTTTTAGATATCTATATGGGTGGAAAATTGGTAAAAAGATTTATCAAAATTGATAAGCTTACAACAGCTACCAGTACTGACGGAGCGGAATCACGCAATTATAGGTATGGATATGGTTATCTTGATGAAAACCAGAATTTTGCTGTAGATGAGGGAGAGAAAAAACTTTACTTTGAAGTAAGTAACTACTCTACTCCTTATATTTTTTACGAAAATCCAAAGAGATAGATCTTGGATCTTATAGAACTTTTTAAATATCTTATCAACTCAAAAAGTGAAACACCTGATGATGGAGGTATTTTGTCTTTTATTGAAGATTACCTTGAAGGGTTTAGTGCAATTAGGATTGATGTTGAAGATGTAAAAAACCTTTTTATATATAAAAAATTTGGAGAGGGTGAGCATCTCTGTTTTGCAGGACATGTTGATGTAGTACCGGCTGGTAACGGTTGGGATACAGACCCATATGAAGCAGTAGAAAAAGATGGCTATATCTATGGACGCGGTACACAGGATATGAAAAGTGGTGTTGCTGCGTTTACACAAACACTCAAGGATACTGCTGCGTTTAACGGGACTCTCTCTTTACTGCTTACTTCTGATGAAGAGGGGGAAGCTCTCAACGGTACTGTAAAAGTGCTTGAATATCTTAAAGAAAAAGATATGCTCCCTGATGTTTGTGTGGTGGCAGAGCCCACATGTGAAGAGAAGTTTGGAGATGCCATAAAAGTTGGACGTCGAGGTTCGATTAACGGTTATATTACTTTAAAAGGGAAACAGGGACATGCCGCATACCCTGAAAAAGCAGTAAATCCTATCCATCAGATTGCTCAGGTTCTGGGCGATATGGCCGGTGTTGATTTGGATGAGGGTGATGAGTTCTTTGCGCCGTCCAAATTTGTTATTACCGATATCCGTTCAGGTATGCAGGTAACAAATGTAACGCCAAATGAGCTGAAAATGATGTTTAATGTAAGAAATAATACAAAAACAACACAAAAAGAGGTGCGAAAATTTGTAGAGAAGTACTTAAAAGAGTTTGACTATGAGCTGCGTTTGACACAAGGCTCTTATCCTTTTAAAACAGATACAGATACTAAACTTGTTAAAAATATTGATGCTGCTATTGAAAAAGTGACACAAATCAAGCCAAAACACTCAACTGCTGGTGGGACAAGTGATGCGAGATTTATCGCTGCGTTTGGAGTGGATGTCATAGAGTTTGGTGTGAAAAATGACACGATTCACTCTGTAAATGAGAGAACAACGTCAAAAGAAGTTGAGGATTTATACCTGGTATTTAAAACTTTAGTAAATGAGTGGAGATAAAATGAGAGTTGCTATTATAATATTGTTTGTCATTGCATCGCTGCAAGCGATGGAACTGGGTTGGTCAGACAACTACGATGAGGCCTTGGCTCAAGCAAAAAAGGAGCATAAACTCGTTTATACCCTTATTACATCATCAACTTGCGGTTGGTGTAGAAAATTTGAGAAGACGACCTTGCAAGATACGATGGTCAAAAAGAGATTAGCCAAAGAGTTTATTACAGTACAGCTTACTCGTGATTTTGATACTATTCCAAAGGAGTTTAAAACTTCACCGGTGCCCAGACACTACTTTACCGACAGTAACGGTAAGATTTTATACTCCTCATTGGGTTATCGTAAAGTGGAGTGTTTTGACTCTTTTATGGATAATGCCCAAGAAAAATATGAGATAAATTTAACAAAAAAGGATAAAAAATGAAATTTGTTCAAACAGACAAAGCACCTTCAGCTATAGGCCCTTACTCTCAAGCAACGGTGGTAAATGGGATGGTTTATACTTCAGGACAGATTGCCCTTTTGCCAAATGGCAGTGATGAACTTTTAAGTGAAGATGTAGCTGTTCAAGCCCAACAGGTACTCACTAATTTACGTGAAGTGCTTGAAGCAGCGGGCAGTTCTATGGACAGTGTTATAAAAACTACTATATTTATTGCAGATATGGATTCATTTGTAACAATCAATGCAATCTATGAAAAAGCTTTTGGCTCTCATAAACCTGCTCGATCTACTGTTGCAGTGAAAACACTTCCAAAAAATGCACTTGTAGAAATTGATGCAGTTGCATTAGTTAAATAATCATCTCCTCTCTTGTTACTCCCTGAATTAGGGGGAGAAACCCTTCAATTTATTAATTTTCTTTTTGTTTAGATATTATAAAAAGTAATTTATATAATTTTTTAATCTTATATTTTGGTGCTTAAAATAACAATATAAACATCATTTATAATAAGATTAAGTTTATATTATATTAAACTTTAAATTTGTATAATTGCCGCTTATAGGACTACTGGCTACTCTTATAAAATATTGTTTAGTATGTTTTATTGATTAAATTTAGAGTAATAAGGATAAAAAATGAAGAAAATCATTCTACTGTCGACAGTAGCTGTTTTCGCTACTGGAATGTATGCTGATACTGATACACAAACACAAATAGATGCTTTAAAAGCTCAGATTGAACAGTTACAAAAAACGCAAGATAAAAAAATTGCTAAACTAGAAAAAAAAGCAAATCGAAATACGAAAAAAATTAGTGATGTTAACAAACTGGCTAATAATGATAATTTGAAATTCAATGCTGATTTAAGAACTTCATATGATTACATAAGTTATAAAAATGCTAAAGGTGATGAAACGTCTAATGGTGTTTTTAGTAATAGACTATGGTTGAAAATGGCTTATGCTCCAACAGATAATTTGGCATTTTATGGAACAATCGCATACAATAAAATGTATGGACAAGCAACTGCTCCGGCACAGGGTTTTAACTATTATGACTGGCTTGTAAACGAGACGGTTAACGCTTCTGGTGAATTAAGAATTAAAGAAGCATACTGGCTCTATAAAAATGACACTTTTTTTGGTATGGATGTACCTTGGACAGCTAGTGTAGGTAGAAGACCTTCAACGGATGGTCTTCTTGTTAATTATAGAGAAGATCAAAAAGCAAAATCTGCTATCGGACATAATATAAATATGGAATTTGACGGGGCTAGTTTTAACTATGTACTTGAAAATGTAACAGATATCCCGGGTATGTCTTTGAAATTTTGTTTTGGACGCGGTATGTCAAATGTAAAAGCCAGATACAATGGTGTAGCTCAGCAAGCAGATGGAACATTTAAATTATCTCCTTCTTATGATTATACAAAAGTTGACGGGTTTGATGATACGGACTTGGTAGGTGTGTTGTTTAATCCATATGATGATGGACAATACTCTTTACATACTGTATGGTTTAAGGCATTTAATTTACCTGGAATGGTGGCAACTGCAACTCCGGGCACATATGAATTTCAACAAACAGGTGATGTCTCAGGTGGTGCTGCCAGTTTTATTGCAGATGGTATCGGTGATGGTATAAATGATATGCTTGACGATACGATTTTCTTTGCATCATTGGCATACAGCAAAACACATCCTAAAGATTCTATGCTTGGGCATACTACTAGCAAAATAGGTAGATCTGTTTATCTTGGAGCAAATTGGCCTTGTCAGCTTATCGATGATGCAAGAGTAGGTGTGGAGTATAATCATGGTACGAAATACTGGAGAAGTTTTACTTATGGTGAAGATACTTTAGCCGGTAGTAAATTGGCAACACGTGGTGATGCGTATGAGCTTTGGTTTAATAAAGAACTAATAGGTAAAAAACTTACAGCACAAATTCGTTACACATATATGGATTATAAATTTACAGGAAGTAATGGCTTCTTCGGTGATGCAGGTGCTCCTACGGACATATCTGCTGCAACAACTCCATATGCTATTGATATAGCTCAAGATGTAAGAGCCTATATTAGATATAGATATTAATTTTAAAGAAACCTCTTTTGGTTTCTTTAACAATCTTTTCCCTTTTTTCCCTTTTTTCCCTTAAATTTGCACATTAGTTAATCTTATTTAAAAAATAAGTTAAATAAAAGTTGTTATGGACTACAATATCTGTATCTAAAAATATCTGATAAATCCGTCATGTATTTGTTAAATATTTATTTTAGAAAATTACAACGAGGAAATGCTTATGAGTGTAGAAGTTTCTAGAAGAAAATTTCTTCAAGGAAGT
>CAZCMR010000026.1:21238-26069 GCA_964499805.1 uncultured Sulfurimonas sp. | reverse complement strand
TCTTTGGTGTTCGTAAAAATATCTATATTATTGATTTACAAAAAACTCTTCGTTATTTCCGTAACACTTACCAAATCGTTGTAGATGCTGCAGCTGAAGGTAAAACAGTTTTATTTGTTGGTACTAAAAAACAAGCTCGTAACTCAGTTCGTGAAGCTGCAATCGCTTGTGGTATGCCATATGTAGATAACAGATGGTTAGGTGGTATGCTTACTAACTTCCCAACTATTCAAAAATCTATTCGTAAACTAGATGTTATTTCTGAAATGCAAGAAAATGGTCAAATCGATCTTTTAACTAAAAAAGAAGCTTTAATGCTTTCTCGTCAAAAAGCAAAATTAGAGCAATATTTCGGTGGTATCCGTGATATGAAAAAACTTCCAGATATGCTTTTTGTTGTTGATGCAGTAAAAGAGCACATCGCTGTTTTAGAAGCTAGATGTCTTAACATTCCTATTGTTGCGCCACTAGATACTAACTGTGATCCAGACCTTATCACTTACCCAATCCCTGGGAATGATGATGCTATCCGTTCTATCCAACTTTTCTGTCGTGAAATGACAGCAGCAATCAATGAAGGTAAAGCTCTTAGAGATGCACCTGCTGAAGAAGAACAAACTGAAGAAGCTGCAGAAACTGAAACAGCAACTGAAGAAACAGTAGCACCAGAAGCTACAAAGGAAGCGTAGTCATGGCAGCAGTAACAGCAGCAATGGTAAAAGAGTTGCGTAGTGCAACTGATGCACCGATGATGGATTGTAAAAAAGTTCTTGTTGAAGCTGATGGAGACATGGAAAAAGCAGCTGAGCTTTTAAAAGAGCGCGGTATTGCTAAAGCAGCGAAAAAAGCAGACAGAGTTGCAGCAGAAGGTCTTGTAGGTCTTAAAATCGCTGATGACTTCTCTAAAGCTACAGTAGTAGAGATCAACTCTGAGACTGACTTCGTTTCTAAAAATGAAGGTTTCCAAGACTTAGTTCTTAAAACTACTGAAGAAGTATTTAAAACGAATCCAAGTGATGTATCTGAAGTAATGGCAAGTGAATTCGGTGCTTATTTTACTGAAACAGTTGCAAAAATCGGTGAGAAGATTGAACTTCGTCGTTTTGGTACTTTAGAAGCTGAAGATGATACAGTTGCTATGAATGGTTATATCCATTCAAACGGGCGTATCGCAGTTATCATAAAAGCAAAATGTGACAGTGCAAAAACAGCTGAAGGGCTTAAAGATACTTTAAAACAAGTTGCTATGCATGCATCTGCAATGAAGCCTACAACTTTATCATACAAAGATTTTGATCCTAAATATGTAGAGAGTGAAACACAAGGTAGAATCGAAGCTATCAAAAAAGAGAATGAAGAGTTAGCTCGTCTTAAAAAACCTCTTAAAAATGTTCCTCAATATGTATCTATGATGCAACTTACTGATGAAGTAATGAAGCAAGCTGAAGAGGATATCAAAGCAGCTTTAAAAGAGCAAAACAAACCTGAAAAGATCTGGGACAAAATCATCCCTGGTCAACTGGCTCGTTTTATTGATGATAATACTACACTTGACAAAGAGCAAGCTCTTTTAGATCAAAGTTATGTACTTGATGACAAAAAAACTGTAGCGCAAGCTGTTGAAGATGCTGCTAAAGCACTTGGCGGAACTGCAGAGATAGTTGATTTTATTCGCCTTGAAGTTGGTGAAGGAATTGAGAAAAAAGAAGATGATTTCGCAGCAGAAGTTGCAGCGCAAATGAGCTAAGCCTTTTGGCTTAACTCATCTTTGAGTAGATTATTTATCCCAGTCACGAACAAGATTGTGACATTTGTAACACTGTCTTTGGATGTTTATAAGAGCATCTTGTGCTTCCATCTGAGCTTCAATGTGCTTTAGACTTTTATCCGCATAGATTTCATCAATCTGATTAATATACTGATTAATCATTTTTCCACTATTAACTGCTATTCTTGATTTAAATTTCAACTCTTTAGGCAGAAGGTTGATTACTTTCTCTTTGCTACCCAATGTAAATATGATATTTTTCTTTAGATCTTTAAGCAATCTAATTGATTTTTCTCTGTCATTTAGTAAAAATGCTCTTTGTACTGATGATAAACTTGTTGCTAGAATATTCATATCATGCTTTAATGTTTCTGCATGTAATCCCGATACTAAACTTGCACCTAAAACTAATCCTGCTAATGTTTTTTTGAACATATAACTCCCTTTTTTGTGAAAATATATCCGAAGATATTATACAAATATTTTAGCACAAAATTTCTATATATTATAAATTTTTTGAATAAAATAATATTTTCTTAACTTTATTTAAAATATTTATCATATATATTTGATATAATCTGCTTATGAATCTTTTATCTGCACAAAATTTATCACACTCATTTGAGTATCAACTCTTTTCGGATGTTTCTCTGGATTTATATGAGGGAGAATCTATCGCAATTATAGGTATGAGTGGAAGCGGTAAATCAACGCTGCTTCATCTTCTTTCAACTCTGCTGAAGCCAAATGAAGGAAGAGTAGATATTTTAGGCAAAGATATCGCAACTATGAAGAAAAGAGAGTTAGCACTTCTCAAACGCAACAGACTCGGGCTTGTTTTTCAATCTCACTATCTTTTTAAGGGTTTTAGTGCATATGAAAATCTTGAAGTTGCGGAGATATTGTCAAACAAAGAGATAGATACTGCTCTTCTTAAAAAATTAGATATTGAGCACTGTATACATCAAAAAGTTACAGAACTCTCAGGTGGACAGCAGCAGCGTGTATCTATTGCGCGTGTTTTAACAAAACAGCCTACTATAATATTTGCAGATGAACCAACGGGAAATTTGGACTCAGAGACCGCTGCAGAAGTGATGGAACTCTTTTTTGATTACTGCACAAATAACAAAGCCGGGATGGTTCTGGTTACACATGATAACCATTTGGCAAGTATGTGTGATAAAGTATTTAAACTTGAAGATAAACTGCTTAAACGAATAAAATAGGATAGATAAGTGGAGTTTGCAGCAATATTTAACGAAACGAATATGGTAGGGTTTTTACTGCTTTTTTTTCGTTTTGCTGCACTCTTTATAGCTGTTCCCATATTTGATCATAAAAATATTCCTATGAATATTAAAGCCGTTATGGCTTTTTTCTTTACCGTTTTTTTCTACTCTTCTATGCCTGCTCCTGTTATATCTATGGACATACTGACAATAGTTATTGCAATCTTAGGAGAGTTTATTTTGGGTCTGGCTGTAGGAATAGTGCTACAGCTGGCATATAATGTTATAACATTTGCCGGGGGACAGATATCGTATATGATGGGTTTTTCATTAGCGAGTGCGATTGATCCTCAGTCTGGTGTTTCAATGCCTATCATCTCACAGTTTCTGTCACTTTTGGCTCTTATGGTACTTCTTGCACTTAACCTGCATCATTGGATACTTTTGTTTGTTGCACATACTTTAGAGAGTGTTCCTTTGGGCGGATTTATGGTTGGCAAAAACTTTTTTCACTATATTATGCATGCAACATCAAATATGTTTCTAGTAGGTTTTATGATAGCTTTTCCAATCATAGCCCTCTCTTGGCTTGCTGATGTTATCTTTGGAATGCTGATGAAAACTATGCCGCAGTTTAACCTTCTGGTAATTGGTTTTCCAATAAAAATCATGGTTGCATTTGCTGTTTTGATAGCGACTCTGACGGCTACTATGCTGATATTGAAAGGAGAAGTCCAATCGGCATTTAATATGTTGGAGACTTTTTTTTAGTTTTTTTTTGCTACAATGGTGGCAATATTGCTTTTGTAACACAACAAATAATTTCTCAAAGGAATATACGTGAAGATATTACTTTTAAATGATAACCCTGTAGTGACAAAGTTGGTGACTTTGAGTGCTCAAAAAACTGATGATGAAGTCGAAGCTGCGCATAGCGTGGAGGAGGTTCCCTCCGGTGAATACGACTTGCTGGTTATAGATGATGCCTTATATAATGAAGAGGATTTTGATGCTTTAAATGAGAAGATTCATTATAAAAAGTCTCTTTTTGTCTGCTCAAGAGAGAGTGATAAAAGTGGGGATTTTTCTGCAACAATTAAAAAGCCGTTTTTACCTACAGATCTGGTCGAACTCTTCACAAACCTAAAAAGAAATTTGGATGTTGTTACACACGAAGAGAGTGCACAAGAGGATACAATAGAAGAGATTTCAGATGAAGAACTTCTTGAGGGGCTGGAACTTGAAGGTTTGGATGATTTAGAAGAGTTAGAAGATGATTTAGTTCTGGATGATGATGAATTTACAGATGAAGAGGAGCTGGGCGAGAGTGTGCTTGATGATGAAGAGGCTCAAAAAGTAAAAGCACTGCTTGATGAAACGCAAGATGAAGCAGATGATGAAGATGAAGCTTTGAGTGAAGAGTATGATTTGGCTTTGAATTTAGAAGATGAAGCAGATGTGGATATCTCAGAAGGAGAAGAGGAAGAGGATGATTTTGATCTGCAAGAGTTAGGTCTTGATGATGAAGAGAGTGAAGATGTTGAGGAAATCACTCTTGATGAGGAGGTCGATTTAGATCTTGCTGAGTTGGGTCTTGAAGATAACCTTGATTTTGATGAAGAGATGGAAGAAGAGAATTTAGAAGCGCAGATAGAAGATGCGGTTGATGAGCTCTCCGAAGAGGATTTAGAGAGTGAAGTTGATGAAGAGACACTTCTTGAAATTGCGAGTAATGAAATCGACTCATTTGCAAATCTAAACTCTAAAGATTTGAAAGTCGCTTTAGGTGAAGAGAGTGAAGATGAGATAGAGGCTCAAGAAGAAGCAGAAG
>CAZCMR010000026.1:14613-21138 GCA_964499805.1 uncultured Sulfurimonas sp. | reverse complement strand
GATACGGCGACAAATAAAGGTGTAGAGTCTCTAAAAACACTGCTAAATGCATTGAGTGATAAAAATGTAGCTGCTTCTTTAAAAGGTGCGAAAATAACAATCAACATAAGTTTCGAGGATTAATCATGAGTCATATTAATGGTGCCGTTTTGGTCCTGTCCGGTCCTAGCGGAGCAGGAAAAAGTTCACTTATAGCAAAAATAATAGACGGCATAGGAGATACATACTTTTCTATCTCTACAACAACACGTGCAATTCGTGATGGAGAGGTTGATGGTGTAGATTACCATTTTGTAGATAAAGAGGAGTTTGAGAGAGAGGTAGAAGCTGATGAATTTTTAGAGCATGCTTTGGTTCACGGTAACTACTACGGAACCTCTTTAAAGCCCGTAAAAAAAGCACTTCAAGAAGGAAAACTGGTTATTTTTGATATTGATGTGCAGGGAAATAACGCAATTAAAAGCAGACTTGGTGATATTACCACTTCAGTATTTATCTCTCCTCCGACGCTCTCTGAACTCAAACGCAGACTTGAAAAGCGTTCTACTGACTCTCAAGAGGTGATAGAGCGACGTGTAAATATGGCAAGAAAAGAGATTCAAAGAGTTTCAGAGTATGAGTATCTGCTTGTAAATGATGATTTGGAGCGTGCTGCTGAGGCACTGCGTTTGATCGCAAAGACTGCAAGATTTAAAAAATCGAGTGAAGAGATAAATGAGTTTGTGCAAAGATGGGAAGATAGTTAACGAGAAAAAGAGATTTTTTGCTGATAAGAGAATTTACAGCAAATGTAAGATATACTTCACAACTTAAATTTACAAAAGGAACTTACTATGGGAATGCCTAGTGGTACAGAATTACTAATTATTTTTGGAATTATCGTTTTATTATTTGGTGCGAAAAAGATACCTGATTTAGCTAAAGGTCTTGGTAAAGGGATTAAAAACTTTAAAGAAGAGATGAAAGATACTGATACTGATACAGTAGCAAGTGATGCTCCTAAAAAGGTTGAAAACTCTGAAGAGGTTGCCTCTTCAGAAGCTCCAAAATCTACAACAAAACAAGCATAAGCTTTGAAGCAACGAGTATCGGCGTTATTACGCGAGAAATTAGGTCGTGAGGTTGTTTTAGAAAAGCCGCGTGACCGCTCTTTTGGTCACTTTGCTACTCCTATCGCTTTTTCTTTAGCAAAAGAGTTACGAAAGTCGCCTATGCTTATCGCAGATGAACTTGCTTCCTCTTTTGGGAAGAGCGAAGAGTTTTCCAGTGTAGAAGCTGTAAAAGGTTACTTGAATTTTCGTTTAAGCGAAGATTTTTTGAGCGAATATGCCTCTTGGGCCTTGGAAAATCCTACAGCATTTGCAAAACAGGAAAAAAATCAAAAAATACTTTTAGAATTTGTTAGTGCCAATCCTACAGGACCACTGCATATCGGTCATGCACGCGGGGCTGTATATGGAGATACTTTGTATCGTCTTGCAAAACACCTGGGTTATGAGATTACTGCAGAGTATTATGTTAATGATGCAGGAAATCAAATAGACCTGCTTGGACTCTCCATTCAACTTCATGGACGTGAAAATCTTCTTGATGAAGTTGTGGAGTATCCTGAGAGTTACTACAGAGGAGAGTACCTTGACGGTCTCGCTCGTAATGCTATGGAGAAGTTTGGCGTAGAGATTTTTCATGATGAATCCCGACAACGTGAACTCGCAATGTGGGCAAAAGATGAAGTGATGAAAATTATCGTTAAGGATTTGGCAGATACGAACATCCACTTTGATACTTTTGTTTATGAGTCAACACTTTATGAAGATTGGGACAGAGTGATGAAAAAGATGGGTGATAATGTCTATGAAAAAGAGGGTAAACTCTGGATAAAGTCAGAATCAAAAGGTGATGACCATGACAGAGTAGTCGTGCGTGATGACGGACGTCCGACCTATCTTGCCGGAGATATTGTCTATCATAACCAAAAATTTGAGCGTGGGTACGATCACTACATAAATATCTGGGGTGCTGACCACCACGGCTACATTCCCCGTGTAAACGCAGCGATAGAGTTCTTGGGTTATGACTCAAGTAAACTTGAAGTGTTGCTTGCACAGATGGTAAGTCTGTTAAAAGACGGTGAGCCGTACAAGATGAGTAAGCGTGCCGGAAATGTCATCCTTATGAGTGATATAGTAGAGGAGATAGGTGCAGATGCACTGCGTTATATCTTCGCTTCTAAAAAATCTGATACGGCTTTGGAATTTGACCTTGCAGAGTTTAAAAAGCAAGATAGCTCAAACCCTATCTTTTACATTCAGTATGCACATGCACGTATCCAGACACTGCTCTCAAAAGCGACTGTCTCACGTGATGAGATAAATGATGCAAGTCTGAAAAATCTTGATGAAAATGCAGCGACACTGCTTTTTGATGCAATGCTGCTTCCTGAAGTTGTTGAAGATGCGTTTAACTCTCGTCAGGTACAAAAACTGCCTGATTATCTCAAAGCGCTTGCGGCATCACTGCATAAGTTTTATTATGATGTTCGTATGATTGGGACTGATGATGAAGCAAAACTGCTTAAAGTGATGCTTGTTGTTGCACTCAGTATTAAAACAGGACTCTCTTTGATGGGAATCCAAGCAAAAGACAAAATGGTAAAAGAAGAGGATTAGTTCCCTTCTTTTAAAAGCTTAGAATTTTTTAGCATTGGGTAGAGTTCTAATACTCTTTTTGCTGATTGTCTTGGTATTTGGATAAGAATAGGGTGCTGCTCTTTATCTAACCACTCTGCTATTTTCTTTATCTCTTTTTCTTGCATTGAAGTGCATCCCATTGTCGGCGAATTTTCACCTCTTTGAACGTGTAAAAAAATACAAGATCCATACCCTTTTTTTGCCTCTAAATTGTGTCCCACTACTATACCGTACTTATACAGATCATCATCTCTTCTCATATACTCGAAACTTTTTTCATCTCCTGTGGCATTGATGATTTTATTGTAGGAATTTGCGTTAGAATCATCAACACAAATAAGTGATTTTGTGGCAAAAAGGTAAGGCATTTTACTATCACTTATTTGTGAGTAGCCAAATCGTTTAGTAAGGGCAAATATACCTGCCGGAGCTCTTTTATCACCCTCTTTTTTTACGATTTTAGAGATATTGTTATCTGTAATGTCAATTTCTCCGATTCCCCATGCCAAGCCATTAAAGCCCAAGTTTACATCTATTGTTTTAAAGATTTTTTTACTATCTTCATAGCACTCTAACTCTGCTTGAGAACTGTTTATATCATCTGCGACCACTAAAATTATCTGCTGAGAACAAAAGAGCAAATTTGAAAAACTTATGAGAATTAAGAAACTTTTTATCATAAAGTATGGTACTATTACTAACATACGAAGTCAAGATATAAAGATAAAAATTAAAATGTGGATGAAATTATGAGTATTAAAATACGACAAGCCCAACCGAGTGATTCTTCTTTTTTGGCAGAGATGATTTTACAAAGTTCACGAGCAGGTAAAAAGGGGGGATTTTTTGATCTGCTTTTTACAGAGAGTGATGATGCACATATACTAGAAAAGCTTGCAATGCTAACGACAACAGAGGCTAAGAGTCACTGTAACTATAAAAACTTTTTGATTGCAGAGATTGATGGTACACGTGTAGGAACACTCTGTAGCTATGAGCCTCGAATTTCTACAAAAGAGACCTTTGTCAAAGCTCTTGAAGAGATTGGCTGCAAAAAAGATATAGCTGCAACGCTGGATGTTTTTTACAACTGTAGTTTTAAGCAAAACAAAAGTACGCTGATGTTTGACTTTATGGAAGAGGTTGAAGGATTTATAGATGTGGGAATTTTAAAAGCTTTGATGCAAAAAAGTCTTCTCACAGCGAGACTTAAGGGTTATAGAGTTGCGCAGACCATAATAGAGATAGGCTCTCTTGAAGCAGAACTCTTTTACAAAAAGTTAGGTTTTGTAAAAACAGCTGAAATTGAGTGTGAAGGCTATAAAGAGGTCTTTGGTCGACCAGGGTTGATGCTTATGTCAATAGAATTTTAGGCGTAGAACATAGAACTCTCAGTTTTATCTATCTTTCCTTCACTGCTTGCTATATTTTTAGCACTTTACTCTAAAAATATTCTCCTCTCTTTGTTTGGAGGAGTTCTTTTAGCTCTTTTTATCTTAAATGACTTTTCTTTTTTTTCTACTCTTGAGGCAACATATTCTCTTTTTGTGGGTTTGTTAAGTGAAGGGTGGATACTCAAGACAATTGCCTTTGCAATCCTTGTGGGGAGTGTAATGGAGTTGTTGCAAAAAAGTGGGGCAATAGATGGTTTTGTAAGTTATATGAGTCATCAAACTTCTCTTGTAAAATCGGGGCGTTCTGCACTGGTTCTGAGTTATATCATCGGTGTGGTGATTTTTATCGAGTCATCCATTACATCGCTTATAGCGGGTGCAGTTGGAAGACCTCTGTGTGATAGATATGGTGTCTCTCATGCAAAACTTGCGTTTGTATGTGACTCTACATCTGCTCCAATTAGCTCTCTTTTGGTTTTAAACGGCTGGGGTGCATTGCTGCTTGGTCTTATTTCGACGCAGATTTCACAGGGTGTAGTGCAGGGTGAGAGTATAGATATCCTTCTAAACGCAGTGGCTCACAACTTCTATGCTATGAGTGCTTTGGTTGTTACTTTTATTGCTATTTGGTTTGATATCAACATAGGAGCGATGAAGAGGGCAAAACCTTCACAAAATATCTCCAATATTGCTACTTTTTCAGCAATAAGTCCTCTATATATGCTTCTTCCAATTATAGTGATGATAGCTTCTGTCTTTTTCTTCCTATATCTGAGCGGTGGAGGCAATATTTTAAAAGGAAGCGGTTCAAGTGCCATCTTTTATACTATGCTTAGTACACTTTTTTTTATCTACCTGTTATATATCCCCAAAAAGATAATCTCTAACAGAGTCTATGCAACTACTGCGTTTAGAGGGGCAAAAAAGCTCTTTCCCATTGCGCTTATTTTATTTTTTGCTTTTGCTATAGGAAAAGTGACAAATGAGCTTAAAACAGGAGAGTATCTTGCGACACTTTTGAGTGAGAATATCTCTGTAGTGCTGCTTGGAGGATTGATTTTTTTACTGAGTGCCATCATCTCTTTTGCAACGGGAACATCATGGGGGACCTTTAGTATTATGATTCCTATTGCAGCACCTCTTGCAATGAGCATGGATGCAGATATTGCTCTTGCAATCGGAGCGGTAATCAGTGGAGGGGTTTTTGGTGATCACTGCTCACCTATCTCAGATACTACGATTATCTCTTCTTTGGCGAGTGAGTGTGAAGTGGTGGAACATGTCCAAACGCAACTGCCCTATGCACTTATCAGCGGAGTCATTGCATTTGGCCTGTTTTTATTATTTGGCTGGGTAGAATGATTATTAAAATTATTTCAGGAATATATTCTATAATAAATTCATGTTAGAATTAAAACGATTAATGTTGCTTGCTTTTGTTACTATGACAGTTGCATCAGCTACTTTGCTTGCTTCACAGACATCATATGAATTTCAAAAAGTTGTACCACTTGGGCATCTCCAATTTAATGAAGATGAGACAGATGTAAACTTCCAGACAAAAACTCTTCCTATGTTAAAAAAAATATAAAAAAATACCACCTTATATAAAGAGTACCAAGTAGAACTTATCGGAGATACCAGCTGTGGGCAAAGATATGAGAAGTATGCTTCATCCGTGGAAGATGCGCTGCTTGAGGGAGGGATAGACCCTCAAAAAATAAAAGTCACATACTTCCGGTTCAAAGACGGAGGAGGGAAGTGTGTGATAAGCAGAAAAGTTAAACTCAAGTTATATCTAGGCGGGTTTATCAATAATGATCTGGATGATGACGGCGTGCCAAATGATATTGATAAGTGTCCCGCTACTCCTTCTAAGAGTATTGTTTCAGAAGATGGCTGTGTACATGAGACGTATGTTGTTCTCTTAAGTGGACGTAAACAGCATAGCTCAATCGTTCTGCAGACCGATACAGCTACCTTGGTGCTTGATAAGCCTCTGCATATTGTGACACTTGATTCCAGTAAGATGATTTCAAAGCCTAAAAAGATAGATAAAAAGAGTTTAAATAAGCTGATGGGAGAGGTGATAGCCTCTTCTGATAAAAAACAGTATCGTTTTGTATTTTATTTTACCGATATCAATCTTGAGCCGGAGTCAAAAAAAAGAGTAGATACAATGCTTGAAACCATATCTGATTTAAATGGAGCATATATTAATATTATCGGAAATACTGATACAGTTGGAAGTGTTTCTGACAACACAGCTTTAGGCTTAAAAAGGGCAAAAGTTATCGCAGATAGTATTAGAAAAGCAGGAGTTCAATACCTGAAAATGGATGTGAGTTCTCATTCTGAGTTAGATTTGGCACTGCCTACAGAGGATGAGACAAAAGAGCTGTTAAACAGAAGGGTTGAAGTATTAATACAATAAAAAAAAG
>CAZCMR010000026.1:12019-14513 GCA_964499805.1 uncultured Sulfurimonas sp. | reverse complement strand
TAAAAAAAAGCTCACATACAGTGTTGATTGACATAGATGAAAAAAGTTTAAAAGCTGTGGGACAATGGCCGTGGCCAAGGGTGGTAATGGCAGATTTAGTTGAAAAAACAGCTGCATATAATCCCAGTGTGATCGGGCTCGATATAATTTTTCCGGAAAAAGACAGAACATCTCCCAAAATGATCTCTGCGTTTTATCATCACTACTTTAATCTTAAAAAAGATGTTGTCTCTGTTCCCAAAGCATTAGCAGATAATGATATGATTTTTGCAAATACACTACAGCAGCAGATGAATGCAGTTGCAGTAAATCTGACTAACAAGTACCAAGATGATGCAGATTGTCATATTACGAACAGTTTGAAAATTTCAAATTTAACCCTACAGTTAAAATCTTATAAATATGCATTATGCAATACTCCTGTGATTCAAGAAAGTGCTAAATTTAGCGGGTTTATTAATGCAGATATCGATCAAGACGGTATCTTACGCCGTATGACCCTTTTAAAAAGGTATAAAGATGTCATAGTGCCATCATTTGCTTTAGCGCTTTTATCTGCAGTTGATCCGCATATCAAAGTTGATACCAATAGGTTTATGATTTTAGACAATAGTATAAAAACAGACAAAGACAGCTCTTTTTTACTCCATTTTTATGCGCCTGAGTGGTATAAAAAAATATCTGCCGTAGATTTGTTGAACAACAACATTGACCCTGCTATGATAGCTGCAAAGATAGTTGTCATCGGCTCTTCAGCAATCGGACTGCATGATAATCTCTTTAGAACAAACGGCGTAAGGACTTTTGGAGCCAAAGTCCATATGACAGCGATAGATAATCTTTTAGAGAATACAATTATAAATGAACCTGTAGTTTATAAATATATCAATATCATTATCTCGACACTTCTTATCTTATTACTGCTGTATCTGCTTATAAAAAATAGAAATCTACTGATGGTTACAGTGGTCTTGACTGCTATGTCCATTTATGCGCTTCTCACCTATTATCTGCTTGACAGAGGAGTTTATATCTCATCAGGCTATTTTTACTTACCTTTTATTGTGAACTTTATGCTCATTAGTATCTCTTTTGTCATAGTTGACAGCTACAAAAAAAGACTTTTTATAGAGGAGCTTGACAGATCTCATGTGGCGCTTTTGGACAGTATGGTTTATGTGGCTGAAGTACATGATATAGAGACGGGAGCACATATACTAAGAACGAAAAAGTATATTAAATTAATGGGTGAACATATTTTTGAACAGCCGCAGCATCCCTACCATCATCACCTCTCAAAGGCAAAAATAGAGATGATGTACAGAACCGCACCGCTGCATGATATAGGTAAGGTCGGAATTCCCGATTCTGTTTTGAAAAAGCCAGGTAAATTGACATTTGTAGAGTATGAGGTGATGAAAACGCATCCTGATTTAGGCAGACATATCATAAAAAATGCGATGAACTCTTATGAAGAGAATGATTTTTTTACTATGGCGATAAATATCGCCTACACACATCATGAGAAGTGGGACGGTACTGGGTACCCTGAGGGCTTAAAAGGTAAAGAAATTCCTCTTGAAGGCCGTTTTATGGCAATCGCAGATGTATATGATGCCTTAGTAAACGCAAGAGTTTATAAAGAAGCATTTTCCTATGAAGAAGCGTATGAAATTATTAAAAGAGGGCGGGGGACGCATTTTGATCCTCTTTTGGTAGATGCCTTTTTTGAACTCACAGAAGAGTTTAAAGATATAGCCAACACCTATAGTGATAATTTTATACGAGAGGAGCAAATATGAGATATATAGTTGTATTGTTAGTGAGTCTGCTTGTAGGCGTGCAAGCGGGAGAGATTGCACTTGTAAAAAGTGTAAAAGGGGATGTTTTTTCTAAAAGTGGTGAGAATATTATCCGTTTACAGGAGGGTTCATTGTTAGATGCTAATATGACGGTATTTACAAAAGCAAACTCTCTTGTGACTATTATATTTAAAGATGATTCTGTTTTAAATTTGGGAGAGAATACTCTTATCAACCTGCAGACATTTGTTTTTCAAGTAGAAAAAAATGAGTATGATTTTAAACTTTATCTTAAAAAGGGCGAGATGGTTTTTGAGTCAGGAAAGATCGGAGATCTCTCTCCAAAAGATTTTGAGCTTAAAACACCTCAGGGCATAGTAGCTATCCGTGGTACGAAGTTCGCAGTAAAAGTAAAGTAGGAGCTTCAATCAGCTTTTGGTTGATATTCTAAGCCAAGGGTGGCTTAGAGTTAGGGATTGAAACTACTGTTTTGGGTTAGAGACAATTGTCTCTAACCCATTTTCTGGAGTATATTTCATAAGTAGAACATTTTCAATATCTGTAGCAAGAAAAACTAAACTACTATGGAAACCTCCTTGCGCAGGATAGAATAATATAGATTTATAGTCATTGTAATCAATAGGAGTTGGATCAAGGTTATCATCTGCCATATCTACTGAGTAAATTTTATA
>CAZCMR010000026.1:0-11919 GCA_964499805.1 uncultured Sulfurimonas sp. | reverse complement strand
CCATCGCGTTTTTTAAGAAAATATAATTTATTATGGTGCTCAAGTCCTAAGGAGTATGAAACATCATCATCTCCTCCTGCATTTGCAAGGAGTTTTGTCCCCTCTGCTGTTCCATCACTTGAATGAAGACCATCATCATCAGAAAAAAAGAGTTTACCATTGACTGTCAATATTTGATGGAGAGTTGTATTGAGATCTAAAAATTTGCTTGTTCCTCCATCTGTTCCATCACTTTTGTAAATAGTACCTGCTTTGTATTTGTAACTTCCAAAATAGAGTTTATTACCCACATTGACCAAACCTCCAATTTGCGTACCCAAAGATGATAAGTCTTTAATCATATGTACATCATTGGCAGTGGCATCGCCTACCCATAGAGAGTAGTTCCCACTATCAGGATCTCTTACAAGAAAATAGAATTTATTATTCATACATACACCATTATTGTAGGCAGCCGCACTGGCTCTTACAAATTTCTTTGTAGTATCAACTGTGCTGATATTACGATTCGTATCTAATTTCATTAAACTTTGATTTTTGTCACTGTCAACGGATGCAAAGAAATAGTAGCCATCTGAACATTTAAATTGATGCATACTTGTTATACCGATTGAATCGAGGCTACCCGGATTAATATCTTTTATCATCTGTGTACCTGATGCTGTCATATCCGTTTTCCATGGTTCCATTCCATGTTGTGCATCCCAAAATGCCAGTACTTTGAATGGTTTATGGTAGATTGTAAAATTATCTTGTGTTGTGTAAGGAAAAGAAAAAGTGTCATCTTCTACTGTTATTACAATATTTTGCTCTAAAATTGTATCTTCAGAAGGAAGCTGATCAAGGTGGATAGTTGCCTGACATTGATAACTTTCATTGCTGTCTTTTACGCAGTTGAAGTCACTGATATGTGTACCGTTATAATCCTGAGGTGCCTGTATTGTTGTGATGTCGAGATTAATAGTTAAATCATCAACAGATGTGTCACCTGGAATAACTCTGAAATCGATATGCAGATCTTTTGTATCATCTACATAGATTTTTTTATTGAGTAGATTACTTTGAACAGTTGCCGATTTATAGTCAGATATTCTCCAAAGCATAAGATACTGACCATCTCGTGTCGGAGTGTGGATTTTTGCCACTGCTACAATATGCGTTGCATCTAAAAATTGTTCTTGAAGTTCACCTGTATGCATTGCAATCCATGAATTTTCCTCATGTAGTATTGTATCTGCAGAGCTTCTATGTGCATTTTCTTGGCTTAAATCTGATGGGTAGAGCGTCGTACCTTGAAGATAATAGGCATATTTGCTGTTTTCAAAATATTTAGAGTAGCGTCCTATATGTGCAGCGCGTTTTTCAGCAAACTGATAGGTACCGTTAACATTTGTCAGGTTCATATAGCGGATATAATTCTCATCATTCCCAAAGTTTACTCTGATGATTCTGTTTTTGACGCTATGGTTCACATTGTACATACCTCTGTATCCATAGTCAACGGGGATATAGGTGTCTTCTGTTCCAAAAGCGTAAGATCTGTTTGGAAAATCTACTTCTTTATGAGATACAGCCCTTAAAGTGCTATTATCATCTTGGAGTTCGTAGAGTGTCAGGTATCGTTTTTTATACCAGTATTTATTAGCTGTTCCCTCCATACTTCTGCGATGCATATCAGCAGACTTCACAAGCAGTGTTTTATTGTCTATTGCCAAAATATCCTGAGGAAGATTAAAAGTTGAAATTTCACCTTTTTTGGTAATTGTATCACTTGTTACCTCATACATTATGATTTTTCCATGCATATGCTCAACATCGGCAAAACTGACAAATGCTCGTATCGTATGTTCATCAACTCTTACACATTGCATTTTACTTGGGTACTCTCCAGAGAGATTCTCATCAGCCCAAACGGTTGTTGCTCCATTGTTGTCACCTGTATTTAGCAGGACCAATCGTCCTGAATCTGGATAGGCTTTACTCTCTCTACTCAAAACCAGGATATTGTTCGTATCAACAAAAGAGACGGCATTTACTTTTTCATAGTGATTAAATTCAAGCGCTGTATTGACTTTAAATAGATCTTTATATTTCTCAGGAAGGTTGCTTTCATTTATATCAGTTTTCTCTTTTAGCAGATAGCCATTATCTATTTTTACAATACGCAGACCCTCTTTAAAATCATGTACAGCTATATGGTTTTTATAAATATCAAGCAGGTGCATATTTGAGTTTGAAGAGGCAGCAAGAGAACTGACCTCATTAATGTTTACAGATGAAAAGTCAAATGCCTTTTTACCGTGTGATGGGTCACCCGTCACAAAACTTGTATTTGTATCAACGACACCATAATCAACAAATTCTCCGAGCTTTACTTCAAGATCAAAAGAGATAAGCGCACTCGGTGTATCTGTATGCATTTTATTATGATACATTTGCTGCTCTCTTGCTTTTGCGTTTAGGAGTTCTACAGAACTTTCAAGCGAATCTTTGTCATATACCGGATAGTTAGTGATATGCATCGTGTATGTTCCGGCTCCGTTAGAGTGCCATCGCCATTGATAGAAACCTTCAAAGTTTTTATACAAATCCTCTAAATAAAAAGTTTTGGCAAGGACTCCTATCATATCATCATCGACACCGCCACCGTCACCTTCATAGAGGCCTATCTCAACATAGATTGCAGCAAGGTTATTGTCAGAAGGATAAAGAGCATCATAGAGTTTCATACCTTCTCCAAGAGGTAAGTTGTCTCCGTCATCTATACCGTTGTAGTTGGCACTTCTAAGGAGGTAGCCTTTAAATGGCAGGTTAGGTAAAGTTGTATATCCTAAACCACCGTTATCATACTGTAGCTCATTGTTGAACATAAACGGTGCATGTGTTGCAAATTGACCCTGGTATTGGGGATTTTTATCACTGATAACACCGACTCGTGTACGAAGTTTAACTTCTGCCGAGTCTCCTTTTTCTTCAAAGTTATCAAGGATCTGAACATCTGTCAGTTTTACTTTACAGGAGACAACAGGCATCGCATCGACATCTTTGAGTGTAATTTTTCCGCGTGTTTTTCTATCATTAAAACTTGTGAAAAAGTAGTTTGCTTCTGAACGCATAGAGTTGTGTCCTTCTCCACCAAGTCCACCCAGACTGTTTGTAACATCTTGGTTTTTTAAGAAAACATCAATTCCCGATGTATACGCTGATAGCTTATCTGCATTTTCAAGTAAGGCTAAAGTGTTAGCTGTTGCGCTGCCAGATGCAAGCTGGTCAAATGCTTTACTGATATTTGCATACTCTTGTGAATCTGGATCCAAACCTGAAAGTGCTGATTCTCTAAGACCATCAAGCCCCAGACCTCCATAAAAATCTCCGGAGATAAGAGTGCCTACAGAGTTGTAAAGAGTCGCACCTGCAGTGACTGCACCACTGGCATTACAAGCGAGTCCTGCATAGTCAAGTGTTTTGTCATAAGAGGTGTAGTAGTTTGGAATTTCGGCAAATCCTGAAATAGAAAAATGCTCTACACCATTGTGTGCAAGCCCGTAAAAACTGTTAGAGGTAGAGTAGCGATTGAGCATAAAATCTGCTTCACCGATAGGGTCATCTTCTCCATTAATCTCATTTTGGCGCAGTTCTTTGAGGGTGTCAACCGTATTACAGACTAATGCAGCATAGTTTTGTGTTGCAATGGCAAGTGCCTGATTGACAACAAGTTTTGCAACAGAAATAAACTGTGCCCACTCATCGACTTCATCCAGATCTTTTGCACTGTACTCAAATGAAAGAGGTAAAGTACTCTGAGCCATTTTCTCTTTTGGAAAGGCAAATACAGGTACGTTTGTCTCTATAACAGGATGAAGAGTGAAAAATGGAGCAGTTGGGTTCTCAACTGTCATCTCTTCTCTTGGATCTATTCCCGCATCAGTCATACCGTAATGATATGCTAAAGGAAATTTCATTTTATTGATTTGTACTACATTGTTTTTCCATTCATTATAGACATCATTGTATGTGTCATAAAGCAATCTAAAACGACTGTCATTTAAGCGTTTTTTCAAATCTGCTCCATACCAGGAGAAGGCATCATTACGATGGCTTTTGGCGCGAACATTCATCCATTGATAAGCATTATCTTCAGTGAGGTTCTGTGCATAATCCAATGGTGGTCTGTTTTGGGGAACAGATAGATATTTAAGATAGAGCTTTTTTAAGCCATCAAGATGAGTGTAGCAAATTTGATTCTCTTCAAAAAGTGTATAGCTCTGTCCATTTTTCTGCCAGCACTTATAGGCACCGTACTCGGCATCTGTGCTGAATGAGTCTTTTAAATCACCACCAATATCAAGTCGTGGAGCCATATTTGTATTGAGTGAGAGTTGTACTTCAGCGGCTGGATCACTCTCCCCATCATGTGAAAACTCTGCTTGATCAAGTTGTGCAATGACAAATTTTTTCAAAGAGGCATGCTTTGGAGAGGCTAAAGAGATTTCATAGGTATCATCTATATATGAGGAGTGTTTTTTCATATTGTACAAAGCAGTAAAAGCAGTCTCGTTCACATCTGCTTTTAAAGTACTGTCTAAAAGACCTGGCATAGGAAAGGCATAAACAAGCCAGGTACCATCTTCTGAAGTAACATTTTCTGAAGCAGTGCCGGCTTCATTAAATTCATATATTTTTCCGCTAGGTGATTTAATGATGTATTGGATAACACGGTTATTGTACTCGGAAAGATGTTTCATATCCAGAGTGATTGTATGGGCAGTGTTTTGTGCCATTACATCAAATCTCGTATATGCTATATTTAGAAAATTACTATCAGCATCAGAAGCATTGAATCTGTAAACCAGATCATAAGCACCTCTTTGAGTATTATAGATATTATTCATTTCTGTAGCTTTAATCACTTTTGTAACAGTAGCTGTTATATCATCATTTTTTGTCAGATAATATGGTACACAAACATCATCTGTATTTATAGGAATATATATTTTACGTGTGCTACGTGCTGCGATTGTATCAGAAAAAATTTGATTGGATTTATGTTCTAGAGTTATAGTTACCTCAGATGAAGTTCCGTTAAAAAGTACAAGTTCGGCAATCCCCGTATCATTGATTTGAAAATACCTTTTACTATCTTCATCTCCAAGGTGTGGTTGTGAAATATTAATGTCATGATACATTGGTGTCCCGTCAATAAGATCTCCTATATACTCTTTACCCATTACTTGAAATGGAAAACTGTCTTCAATACTTGCACACCCTTTAAAAAGATGCGGTGCAAATTTAAGATAGTTTACGGGAAGAACTTTCTGTTTGTCAAAATGCTCATCAACTTTATTTACCACAACGACAGAACTGTTGTCCTCATGAATATCGGAGAGTGTAGAGAGAGTCGTTTGGTTTGTGGTATTTACTTCCACATTTTGCATTGCTTGTGATATATCGCCAAAAAGAGCATTTTTTGTTTTAAGAGCATTTTTTAGATCTTTGAACTCTTCAAATGTTAATTTGTCTTGAAAAAAAGCTGCAAGGTTATTATTGTATGCACTCCATTGTGCTTTATCATACGTTTCTTGTGCACTTGCAGATAAGAGATCACTCTCTGAAACAGCTTGAAACTGTTTTAGTGGACCGGATTTCAGTTGTGCAACTGAAAGATTTTGCAAGACAATACTATTGTATGCATTCTCTGATATTGTATGATTTTCTTTGAGTGGTTTGAGTACTATATCTCTTTCGAGTTTATATGTCAAAGAGCGTAATTTTTCCGCTGTGATTGTGCTGTTTGTATCTTTTAGCTCTTTGAGAAGTTCAAAAGATTGTGCCTTCTTGAGGGCTGATGCCAGTTCATCGGTATTTGTGATATTGTAATCTTTTAATGCACTCACGACAGGTGAAAACTCTTTTAAATCACCTATTTGTGTAAATTTTGTTGTTGGTGATAAAGGTGCAAGCTCTTGTGTCTTTTTACCTCCACCGCCTCCACCACTACATCCATTCAAGATCACCAGCAGTAGAAAAATAAATAAAATAATATATATATGTTTTGTGTTACGCATAACTCACCCCTTTTTTAAGAATATTGATGCATTAATTATAACAATAAAACATTGCAAAAACATTGCAATTTAGATGTGAAACTTATACCCTATGGAGTGGATAGTCTCAATAAATTTATAATTCAGTTTAGCTCGCAACCTGCTGATGAGAGCTCTTCTGGTGTTGTCATTGCTCTCTTTATTGGGCCAGAGCTCATTTTCAATTTCATAGAGGGAGAGTAGAGTGTTTTTTGACTTGATGAAGAGTTGCAAGAGTTTGAGCTCTTGTTTGGTTAGGTGAATACTCTCTTCATCATGGATAAGTTCTTGTTTTTTTGTGTCGTAAGAGAAATCTTCATCAAATACAATATCCCCTCTGTATAGCTCTTTTTCAATCTCCTTCTCTGGAGGTTTTCTACTAAATGCTATCCGTATTGCTACTTCGAGCTCTTTATGGTTAAAAGGTTTTATCAGATAGGCTACCGGGTAGGTAAGAACGGCTCTTTGGAATGTTTCATCATCACTAAAGGCACTAATATAGATCAGAGGGATATCATACTCTTTTCGTATATTCTGTGCTGCTGTGATACCATCATCTTCCCCTTTGATATGGACATCCATTAAAATCAAATCAACGCTGTTGTCTCTGACAAGCTCTAAGGCTTTGTCTGCGTTGGTCGCTGTTGCGACTACATTGTAACCCAACTCTTTAAGATAGCCTGATATCTCAAGAGCTACAAGGCTTTCATCTTCGACAATTAAAATATTTTTCATAATGAAAATCTTATGTTGAAATAGACCCTCTCTTTATGTTCCATGTAGAGTTCTCCTTCTAGTTGAATTTGTACCAGTGTTGTTACAAGTTGTAGTCCTAAGCTGTTCCCTTTGAGTTTTTCTTTATCAAACCCCTTGGAATTGTCTTCGTAAATAAAAGTGTACTCATGCTCTTTTTGTGATAGATATATTTTTATATGGACTTCATCCTTATCTACATATTTGATGGAGTTAGTCAAAAGTTCATTGAGAATAAGGCCCAAATATCCTGCTTCTTTGACAGGCATGGAGAGCTTTGGTATATCAATCAGGTAGGATATTTTTTTTGGACTTAAACTCTCAAGATGAGTACAAAGAGTAGTGATATATTCAGACATATCAATTTCTTGCAAGTTGTTGTTGAGATAGAGTATTTGCTGCGTTTGGGCGATGGTATTGATACGGTTTTCAAGATCTAAGCAGTGGGCTTTTGCTTTTTCATCGAGCTTACTGGACTGCATACGAATTAAAGAGAGAATAAGTTGTAGATTGTTTTTTGTTCTATGATGTAACTCTTTTAATAGATTTTTTTCATTTTCTAAAGAGGTATGCAGCTGCGCCGTTGCTTTTATGATTTCCGCTTCGACAATTTGTTGTCTGTTATGAAGCTCTTTGAAAAGCTTTTTATCGCTTGACTCTTTGTCTCTTTTCAAGATGGCATACATGTCCACGAATGCAAGGGAGAGAAGTATCGCTTCAATCGAGGTAAAGAACATCACTATATCGGGGATTTTATCCATGACTGTAATAAGTCCAAGTCCATCCAGTATCATTAGTGTAAAACCTATCAGCTGAAAAAACCATCCCAGTACAAAGAGACGTGCCTGTGTAAAACCTTGCCTATAGATATATATACTTGCGAACATATTAAAAAAGACAAACACAAGTGCTGTTGCAATGGCAACTTCAGGGTAGTATAGCCATGGCAGTCCAAAAAGTGGGATTTCTATAATACCAAGGAGTAGAAAAAGTTTGTAGATAGTATCGATTTTACGATATTTTTTTGTTTTTAGAAAACTTCTTGCAAATATAGTAGCTGTAATGTAGAGTAGATTGACCTTAAAAACAACACTTAGATTGTCATAATAGACAAACCATTCAGGAAGATACATCTGTGTTATACCAAGATAGGTAGATTGCTGAAATAAAAGTGCAAAAAGATAAAAGGCGTAAAAAATGTAAGATTTTTCTTTTGAATAGAAGTAGAGCAGAAGATTGTAAAATATTAACATGGAGATAATTGTAAAAAAGATAAAAATGACTAATTTTTCTTGGTACTGCTCTTGTAAATAGAGTAGATTGTCTTTGAGTGTTATACCTAAACGCAGTGCTGTAGTCGTGTTTTTTACTTTGAGGTAATATGTTTTTACTCCCTTTGGTGGGATGCTAAGTGAAAAAGTTGTGTGTAGCTCTTGTGATTTTTTCTTATCCAAAAGTGTTTTTCTTATTTTAGAGTGAGTGGTGTAAAGGCTTACACTCTCTAAAAGTGGATTTCGTACTTGAAGAATTTTAGAAACATTTTTATCTGTATCATTGTAAAATTCAAGTTTTATCCAGAGTGTCGTATCTCTTAAGAGACCTAAATTTAAGTTTTTTTTTGCATTGTGTATCAGAAAATCTTTCTTTGTGATGTCAATAAAATGCAAATTGTCTCTATCAATAAGCAGACTGCTTTTATGTAGTAAATCATCGCTATTTTGATTTATATCTATGGGGGTCGCGTTTGCCAGGGTTACAAATAGACTCAGCAAAAGGAAAAAGATTATGTTTATATACTTCATATTCTTTTAATTATATACAAATTATCAAGAAATAACAAAGTTTATAAAGGTATTTTTCACGCCTCTAGGTAGTAGTTAATAGAGTAACGCATATCTTCATCAAGATTTTCCATGTTTTTAAGCATCCATCTGAGATATCCCGCATCTTCATGGGCTACTTCTTGGAGTGTTTTTCCTTTATGCTTACCAAATCTAAACGCAGTGACAAGGATAGGCGTGTTTGTCAGATCGACCATCTTCTCTACCGGGTTTTCGTTTGGAAACTGCTCTTGGACTATCTTTTTGAGTCTTGATAGAAAGAGTTTTAAGACCAAAACATCTCCGATGGCATCATGTGCTTTTACCTCGATACCCAGAGCATCCGCCTCTTTTTGCTCCTCTTTGTAGAGCTCCATTTTGTAGCGAAAATACTGCAGGCGGTGTGCTTCCTCCTCTGGCATCACATGTTTTGCAACACGCAGGGTATCTATGACCTTCATTTGAGTCTCAAATCCCTCTTTTTCAAGCATTTTGATATCAAAAGGAGCATTGTGAATGATAAGATAATTATCAGGTGTGTTAAGTTCTAAAAGTCTTTTGTATGCCTGCGTTTGGATACACTCAGCTTTACCTTCAAGCATATCAGGAGTGATACCGTGAACCTCCATCGCACCAAACTTGATGGCGATGTCCGTTGCGCAAAATTCGTTATGTACCTCTATCTCTTTTGCCCCAAGTACCATATAGCCGAGTTGGATAACTCTATCCTCTTCATTCGTTCCTGTTGTCTCTGTATCTAAAATCACATATTTCGCCATTATCTTCTACTCTCAAAATGAACATCAAAACTTCGCACTGCGTTTGCTTTAACTTTAATGCTAAATGTAGCTAAATTTCCCTTAGTAAAAAGATAGTTCTGTTTTGATTTAATAGTAGAGTGGGTGTTTCGATTGAACGGTATCATGATTTTTATGGTTTTTGCTTCGTCTGAAGAGTTGCTAAGAGTGTAGCGGACATCGACACTGTAGTAGTTTTTTGTATCGCTGCGTTTAAGTATGCTCTGTTTTGCTTTGATATCAAAATTGGTACCGACTCTGAGCTTTATTAGTTCATTTTTTGGAGTGTGTGCGACTCTGCTTTCACCTAAAAGTATGGCTGTATCGTGCAGTTTCGAGTAGGTTCTGATGGTTCCGGCAGGGAGCGCTACATCTAACTTTTGAAGTGCTATGAACTGTGAAACATCCATTTTCTGTTCACCGTGAAAATAGAGAGGATTGCTCATCACTACTTCATAGCTGCGTTTGATATGCAGGTTTTGTCTGTTGAGAAAATTTATCTGTGTCTTCTCTTTGTCTGCAAGGTTGACTTTAAAAGGAATGGTGTAGATATGATACCCCTCATGTGCACTCTCTTTTACTGCCATGGAGTCCTGTGCTACCATCTTGGAGTACATCACACGCGGTCGGTGTTGTGCGACCCTGTTTATTTTTCCTGCCAGAGTGTGGAGTGTGGTGTTTTGAAAACTTTTACCCGAGTTGTTTGTCACGGTGATAAATCCTCGTAACTTGGCACGGTTTTTTGTAACATCTAAAACATAGTTCGCATGCCATTTGATATTTCTGATGAGGTAGTCAAGTTCAAGCTTGGAGTCTATGTTTTTGGAGGTTTTGACATTCCAGATAAGTGAGGGTTTACTCAGAAGTTGTGCAGGAATCTTGTCAAAGACAACATCCGTGCTCTTTTTAGTGAGTATCTTGTCTGTCTTGTCCTTTACGATGACCTGCTTGGAATCTGCAGAGAGCAGAGTGTAGTAGTCCCCCTCTATCTTTACCTTTTTGCCGATGTTGTACTCCAAAAGTTTGGCAAGGTTGAGTTTGTCATATCTGTACTGCTGTGAGTAGAGTTGTACCTCTTTTGGCAGTTTAAGGTTGATAGAGTCGGTAATGATAGAGCTTGCCACATCTTTATAGATGATGTTTTTGTCACCTTTTTTGAGTGAGAAGGGGCGCTCTTCGTGTACTAACCCGATGTTAGAGTTATAAACAACCAATGATGAAGCATAGAGAGAAGATATCCCTAAAATTAAAGAAAATGTAAATTTTTTCATGCGAAACTCCTATGAAACTATGATACACTTATAAAAAAAATAGAGAGTAAATTTTGATAACAACACCTCTTGGCTACCTTTTGATACTCTCCCTGATTGTAGCTTTTTTTGCCTTTTTGGATTTAAAAACCAATTATAGAATTTTAAAGTATATTCCTGCTGTTGTACTTATCTATGCTTTTAGTATGCTTTTGTCTTCATTTGGTCTTTTTGAACGCAATGAAGAGATAAAGGCCCTCTATAAACTGACAAAAACAAATCTCCTGCCCGCTATGCTCTTTTTGATGCTTTTGGAGGTGGATTTTAAACATTTTGTCAAACTTGGTCGCTCACTCATCATCGCCTACATTTTGGCAGTCCTCTCCATAGCTGCTGCGTTTATCATCACTGCGTTTGTGTTTCATTTTGATGCCAAGACTGGTGCTGCGTTTGGTGCACTTGCAGGAAGCTGGATGGGTGGAACGGCAAATATGGTAGCAGTGGGAAGCGCTCTTCATGTAGGTGAAGATGCCTTTGCCTATGCGCTTGTTGTCGATAGTGTGGACTATACGCTGTGGGTGATGCTCCTGCTTTTTCTTGTCCCTTTTGCAAATGTTTTTAACAAGTTCACAAAGAGTGAAGCCAACCTTGCCTCTTTGGGTGGCATAGGCTGCGCCTGTTCGATGGGTGCAAAAAGATACTGGCTTCTGATCGCTTTGGCACTTGGTGTTTCCCTGCTTTCTCAGCTTTTGGCAACACAGTTTGTTATGCTAAACGCAACGACAAGTATGATACTCTTTGCAACACTCTTTGGTATCGCAGCCTCTTTTACAAAGCTTCGATACATCAACGGCTCAAGCGAGGTCTCTACAACGATGCTCTACATCCTCATAGCTCTCATAGGTTCAAACGCAGTGATAGAGAGTTTCTCAGGACTTGGTATCTATGTCGTAGCGGGAATGTTTATCTTGCTTATTCACGCCTCTTTGATGGTAGCAGGAGCGAAGATATTTAAGCTTGATCTCTTTAGCATCTCTGTCGCTTCACTCGCAAACATAGGAGGAGTAGCCTCCGCTCCAATCCTTGCCGCAACCTACAACAAGTCACTCGTAAGTGTAGGTGTACTCATGGCAATAATGGGCTACATCATAGGAACTTTCGGCGGTTTGCTGGTGGGGAATATTTTGCTGCGTTTGGGATAAATCTGAAAAAGAGG
>CAZCMR010000025.1:0-26805 GCA_964499805.1 uncultured Sulfurimonas sp. | reverse complement strand
AGTTTTCATAGTGTCCCCCTTTGACAAAAATCACTGCACAAAACAACAGGGCTCAGTAGCAAAGTACAGTTGCTATGATACATTATCCAATGTGTAAGCTTTAAATATGCTGAAAGTAAACGGATTTAGAAGAATGTGATAATTCCTTTTTCTTATCTGTGGTTGTTATATTTTTAATGTAATAATGAATCTCTCTTTATTCATTTAATGCACGTTATATATCTTTTAGATAAAATAACAATCTAATTAAGAGAGGAAAATAATTTGATGATAAAAAGAAGAACTGTTTTACTAACAATATACATACTCAGTTTGCTACTTGTTGGATGTTCTAAGGATGTGGATGAGTATAACAAGCCTGCTTTGTATTGGTATAGTAAAATTATAAAATCGATTTCAGATGGAAATTATGATAAAGCAGATGATTACTATTCATCTCTACAGGGAGAGCATATAGGTTCACCGCTGCTTCCTGAAGCGACAATGATTTTGGCAATTGCACATATGCATAATGAAGAGTACCTCTTAACAGAACATTTTTTAAATGAATACATAAAACGCTATGCTAATACAAATGAGATAGAGTTTGCGGAGTATTTGAAAATTAAAGCAAAATATAAATCTTTACCAAACCCTCGAAGGGATCAGGTCTTTATAGAAGATGCTATAAAAGAGGCAGAAGCATTTAAGCGTAAGCATCCACATTCAATGTATTATAGCTTGGTCGATACAATGCTAACACGATTTTATCTAGGAGATGCTTCTTTTAATGAAAGTATTGCAGAACTTTATGAAAGAGTAGATAAGCCCAAATCCGCGCAATACTACCGAACCTTGCATCCTCAGCCATGGATAGAATGGAGTAGGGTTGAACCTGCGGTTGCTCCCTGGTATCGAGAGTGGTTTGAGGGTGATGGACGCTCTAGCTGGTATGAATTCTTGATTCCGAATACAAAAAGTGTTGTTTCAAGAAATACAGTAAATGATGATGAAAATTTAACAAAATAAAGGATGCGCATTTATGAAATTAAGTAACTATGGAGAGTTTCCTGCTGATATTCCGGTAATAGCAGAGGATGAGCTTTTTTTATATCCATTTATGATATCACCACTTTTTTTACATGATAAAGAGAATATAAACGCAGCAACAAAAGCAATTGATGACAATTCTCTTGTCATCGTATGCACAACAAAACCCGAACATGAAGGTGAACGTGATTTTGATGCTCTTTATGATACGGGAGTAGTAGGTTCCATCATGAGGAAGGTCTCTCTTCCCGATGGGAGAGTCAAGGTTCTGTTTCAAGGGTTGGCAAGAGCAAAAACACTCTATAAGGTTTCACAAAATCCACTGGTTGCTCATGTAGATATTATTGACTCTACAGATGTTGATGCTCTAAAAGCAGATGCTATCTTGGAGGTTGTAAGAGAAAAAGTACGAGCGCTCTCAGCAGTCAGTAACTACTTTCCTCCAGATCTTTTAAGAACTATAGAAGAGAATCATGATCATAACCGAATCATTGATTTGATCTGTTCCACTATCAAACTCAAAAAAGAGCAGGCATATAAACTTTTTGTTGAGACAGATACTGAGAAACGATTTTTGGATTTAATTGATTATCTTATAGAAGAGATAGAAGCAAATAAACTGCAAAAAGAGATCCGCTCGAAAGTACATTCTCATATGGAAGAGATAAATAAAGAGTATTTTTTAAAAGAACAGCTCAAGCAGATTCAGCAGGAGCTAGGAGTTGATACTTCACGTGATGAAGAGATAGAGGAGTATAAAAAGAAATTAGAAGCCAAAAAAGAGAAGATGGGAGAGGATGCTTATAAAGAGATATCTAAACAGTTAGAGAGATTTTCTCGTATGCATCCTGACTCATCAGACGCTTCTATGACACAGACTTATCTTGACTGGGTTCTAGATATTCCTTTTGGGGATTTGGCAAAAAAATCACTCAAAATAGATGTGGTTGAAGAGCAGTTAAATAAAGACCATTTTTCACTAGAGAAACCAAAAGAGCGAATAGTAGAATACTTCGCAGTAAAAGAGCTTTTGGAGCTTCGTGGAATCAGTGCTAAAAAGAGTGCCGGTGCCATCCTCTGTTTCTCAGGACCTCCGGGTGTGGGAAAAACATCATTGGCCAACTCTATTGCTACGGCACTAAAGAGACCTTTGGTTAGAATTGCCCTTGGTGGATTAGAGGATGTAAATGAGCTGCGTGGTCACCGCCGTACTTATGTTGGTGCAATGCCGGGGCGTATTACGCAGGGGCTTATTGATGCAAAAAAGATGAATCCTGTAATTGTACTTGATGAGATTGACAAGATTACAAGATCGCAAAGAGGAGACCCTACCGCTGCACTCTTAGAGATTTTAGATCCTGAGCAAAATAGTGAGTTTCGCGATTATTATCTTAACTTTGACTTGGATTTAAGCAATGTTATCTTTATTGCAACAGCAAATGATGTTGGGCGTATCCCGGCACCATTACGGGACAGGATGGAGTTTATTACACTGAGCTCATATACTCCCCAAGAGAAATTTGAAATTGCCCGTAGATATCTTCTGCCACAAGAGTTGAAAAAACATGGACTTAAAAAGAATGAGTTGAGCATATCCAAACCTGCACTTAAAGAGCTTATTCATAGTTACACGCGTGAAGCAGGTGTGAGAAATCTGCGTAGACGTATAGCAGAGATGTCCAGAAAAGCAGCATTAGAGATACTAAAGCATCCAGATATGGATAAAGTTTCTGTCTCAATGAAGAATCTAAAAACATTTTTTGACAAAAGTGTATTTGAAATTGAGAAAACAAATAAGGTTCCTGTTATTGGTGTTGTAAATGGTCTGGCATGGACTGCTGTGGGTGGAGATGTTCTTAAAATTGAGAGTATCCGTATCAAAGGTAAGGGTAATCTACAGCTTACAGGTAGTCTTGGCGATGTTATGAAAGAGTCAGCTCGTATTGCTATGAGTGTTGTAAAAACATTGATAGATAAAAGAAAACTGCGTATCTCTCAAGATAATATTCCTTTAACACTCAAAGAGAAAGAGGAGATAGTTGATGTAGACCCGAGTGAGGTATATAAACGATATGATTTACATATTCATGTTCCTGATGGTGCAACGCCTAAAGATGGGCCTAGTGCAGGAATTGCGATGGTAAGTGTAATAGCATCAATTTTAAGTTCATATAAAATCCGTTCAGAAATTGCTATGACAGGAGAGGTCTCTTTAACTGGAGATGTATTACCTATTGGCGGTTTGAAAGAGAAATTAATTGCTGCATATAAAGCAGATATGACAAAAGTTCTAATTCCTGTAAAAAATTATGAACGAGATTTAGAAGATATTCCTAAAGAAGTACAAGAGGCTCTTGAGATCGTGCCTGTTAAGCGAGTTGAAGAGGTTTTAAAACAAGTTCTTGTATAGAACTTGTTTGAAGTGTGTTAAAGTATAACAGTAGCCATTTTTTTAAGCAGGTCATCATTTCTGATTGGTTTCATTAGAAATCCATTTGCCCCTGATTCCAGTGCTTCACTTTTTTTTGTCTCATCGGTTGTTAAAACAATGATAGGGAGTTGGCGTAAGTTGTCATCTGCTCTTACAACTTTTAACATCTCTATTCCATTCATAATGGGCATAATGATATCTAAAAGTATTAGGTCGATGTCGTTACGTCCTTTTAGCTCTCCAATAGCATCAGAACCATTTTTTGCTTCAATTACCTCTTTTACATGACCACTTTTCATCAGCATTGATTTTAAGAGTTTTAAATTAATTATATCGTCATCTACAGCTAATACAACCAAGTCAGTTCTTTGCATCTATTTTCCTTATTTATATAAATTTTTCAATAACCAAACGCAGTAGGTCTTTGTTGACTATATTGCGTATTGTCTCATGTACATAAGCGATATCATCACTATTGTCCTCACTATTATTCATAAGAACAAGGTAAGACGGTAAGCCGCTTTGTTTATTTATTGTTTTTACAAGCTTTGTAAATGCTTCCAGATTTAAATTTTTTAACTCTTTATCAAAAAGAACAATTTTGTAATTGTTATCTGCAATCATACTCTCCAATTGGGCAACACTGTTTGCTATTTCATAACTGTACCCAAGAGAATCTAAAACTTTTTGAAATAACCTTGTTTCAAAAGGGCTTTTCTTTGCAAGAATTATATCTGCTTTGTACTCTTTTGGTTGCTGAGCTTCCTCTTGTTCTTCTATCTTCGCTTCCTCTGTATGTTCCTCAGTAGCTTCTTCTGCTGGCTGCTCCTCTATAACAGGCTCTTCCTCTTTTTGTACTTTTTGCAGCTCCGGTTTAACAATGATGATTTTATCAGATAAAAATTGGTTTAGCAGTAAAACTATCTCTGAGCGTACGAGAGGTTTTGTTGTATACTCATCAAGTCCTGCCGCTAAAAATCTTTCTCTGTCTCCTTTGAGAGCATTTGCAGTAAGGGCGATGATAGGAACATGAATTCTATGATAATCTTCTTCAAACTCTAAAATCTCTTTTGTTGCTTCTATTCCATCAAGGAACGGCATTTGAATATCCATAAAGATGAGGTCAAAGTCACCATCTTTGCGTTTTTGAAATGCTTCAAGACCATTGGATGCTATGCTGACAGTGAGTCCTAAGTCCTCAAGTGTTCTCTTAATTAGTTTTTGATTAATAATATTGTCTTCTGCCACTAAAACTTTTGCATTGAATTTTGCAGATTCTACATCTATGTTTGCAGGTAGCTTTTTCTTTTCAGTTACAGCGGTGAAGTTTTCACTCTGATAACTCTCCAGTGCTACTTTAAGTTTTGTATTGTTGAGTGGCTCATAAATTGTTTTGAAGATCTCAATACCAAAACTCTCAATGGTTTTCATATAGAATGATTTTGTGATTAAGATGAGTTTTTGAGAGAGAGATGCATACTCTTTTAGGTCATTTTCACTGCAGTGCTCATAATCTATGATAAGTAAATCATAATTAATTTGTTTTTGAAGCGTCTCAAGTTCCGCTACATTTTGGAATTTTGTATAACTAACACCATAGAAATCTAAATATTCAAGTAGGTAGCTGTCTTGTCTTTTGCTTTTGTGGTTTGATTCTAAAATCAAAGCATTTATGCTTGAGTATGCTCCTTGGAGAGTCTCACTTTTTGTCTCTATCTCTTCAAAATCAATGGTGAAAAAGAATGTTGTTCCCTCTCCAGGTTCACTTTGAAGATCTAGTTGACCACCCATAAGCTCAATAAATCTCGCAGAGATAGTAAGTCCTAGTCCTGTACCGCCATATTTTCTGGTAATAGAAGTATCTGCTTGTGAAAAAGCTTCAAATATTTTTGATTTTTGCTCACTAGTGACCCCAATTCCAGTATCTTGAACTTCAAATCTTACTCTGGTTATGCCCTCTTGTACTGAAGGTTGTTTTCTAATATCAACATTGATAGAACCTGAACTGCTTGTAAATTTGACTGCGTTTGAAAGGAGGTTGATAAGCACTTCTTTGATTTTTGTCGGATCCCCTTTGAGTGGTTGCTCAAGTTCAGGATCGATAAAGCAGCCTAAGTCAATCTGTTTTTCGCTGGCACGAACTGAGTAGACTTCAATCGCACTCTCAAATTCATCAATTGGATTGAAGATAACATCTTCAATCTCAAGCTTATTGCTTTCAATTTTTGAAAGGTCAAGAATATTGTTAATAATTTCCAAAAGGTTTTCTGAACTTTTTTCAATAATCTCAACAAACTCTGCCTGCTCCTCTTGCAGTCCTGTATCTTTTAAAAGTTCAGTAAAGCCGACGATACCGTTGAGTGGAGTACGAATTTCATGTGACATATTTGCCAAGAACATTGATTTGGCTTCACTTGCTTCTTGTGCAGCTTCTTTATCGAGACGTGTCTGCTCAATAATATGTTCAAGCAGGTTGTATGCTTCTTCTGTACCTTTTGCTGTATGAAGATTAATCTCTCTTTTTGTTGAGTCCTCATTTGTATCATCTGCAACTCTTTTTAGGACATTTTCAAGGTTTAGGATATTTCTTGCGATCTCATTTGAGAGAAGGAAACCAAATATAGCCAAAACAACAGAGATAAGCCATATAGTAAGGGTAATGGCAAGTAGCTGCAGAGCATCAGTTTTAATTGTAATTGCTCTTGCATCCATCGCCTCAAGAAGGATATCTTCCGCCTCTGAAATCATATTTATTTTTTCTGAAAGCATTGCAAACCAGACACCTGCGTTTGTCTCATACTTCCCTTGATCTGCTGCAACTAAAATTGCAGCTCTTTCACTGTTAATATCTTCAAACAACTCTTTTGCATCTTCATTTTGAAAGATATTGTTAAGTCTTGAAACAAGCTCTTTATTTTTTAAAGTATCATAATCCAAGGCATCGGCTTTTGCGATAAATGAGATCCATGTATTTATAGCTTCTTCTTCCAAAGGAGTAGATTTTGCAATAGTATATGAGAGGTAATCTCTTTCAGCTGCCGTATAATCACTTGCTCTTACGAAAGCAATATACTTGTTAGCTTCTTGATTGATATTGTTGTCGAGTTGTTCATTTGTAATTTGTTCAAGCTCTTTAATTGCAATTGTCTGTGTCTTCCCGTAAACATTTTGATAAACATCTTCAAAATTTGTTTGATGTTTGTCTACAAGCAGTCGTATTGCTTGAATTTTCTTGAGCGCAGCAGTTAATTTGTCAGTCGAACTGCATGTAGTACATTGTAGTGTTCCGCCGTCATGATCATGCAGGGCAGAAGAATTTTTTATACTTTTGAGGTATTTTGCTGCGAGTGTATCTACAATTTTTCTCTGCTTTATCAAAGATTTTAGGGTGTTTGGTGAAGAGTTCCCAAGATAGATAACGGTCATACCCCTTTCACGGGAGATGTTATTTACCAGATCATTGAGCTCTCTGTTTGTAGAGAGTTTATTTTGAAGAAGCTGAGCGGCTTTATAGCTCTCATAAGATGTATAAACGAAATAACTTGTTACAAAAAAGAGAATAACAATAGGTAAAAGACTGATTAGGCGAAGTCTGTTCTTTAGGCTAAGTTGCATTGTTAGGCTCCCACTTTTGATAATTGATTTATAATATTTCCAATTGTATCAATGAGTTTTATGGACTCATCTTGATTTGTTGAGTGCATCAGTGCATTGAGTTCGCTGTTAAAGTTGTTTATTCTCATATTATCGCTCATTCCTTTTAACTTCATGATCTCGGATTTCAGTAAGTCGAAATTGTTATGTTGTACAGCATCACGCATCTCTTTTACAAGCAGTTCACTCTCTGATATATAGTCATTAAACAGTTCGCTGAAACTTGTAATATCGAGTCCAATCTCATTTGCTACCTTCTCTTTTGAGTAGTTAATTTCTATGGTCTGCTGTGTTGGTGCTTTTTCTTCAACACTCACACTCTCTTCTTCTTTTTGTATCGGTTCATCTTTGAACTCAAGTGGAGTTTCACTCTCCTCTTTAAAGCTAAGAGAAAACTCTTGCGTATCGTCACCTGGCTCATCTTTAAATTCAAGAGAGAATTCCTTCTCCTCTTCTTCTATCTCTTTTGCCGGTTGCAGCTCGTTGGCTTGAAGCTCTTCTTTAAACTCTAAGTCTAGTGTCTCTTCAGGTAAGATATCCTGTTGTTCTGGACTCTCTTTTTCGACTTCGACTATTTCTTCAACCTCTTCACCCGCTAATTTTGAGATAATTTTGTAAAAGAGGTCTAGGTTTGTCTTTATCACCTCTAAATCGGATGTAGTATTGATGATGGCAAGTACTTCAAAGGCATCTTCAACTCTCAGGTTTGCTGCAACACCTTTGAGTTTATGAGAAAGTGTTTTAACATTATCTATGTCTCCGTCATTTAAAGAAGCATAAAGTTCAGGTTTAAAATCTCCTGCTTGAGCTATAAAGTCCTGTATAAACTCCTCAATAAGATCAAGCGGTAATCCTAACTCTTTAGATGCGACTTCAGGGTTATAGACATAGCCATTGTCAAACTGCTCTTTTTTGTGGATTATATGCTTAGGATGATCTACCGGAGGTATCTCTTGCTCTAGTGTTTCAAAGTTCTCTTCAAGGTCAATATCTAGTTTAACATCATTTGAATCATAAACATCTTGAACTGCAGGAGTATCATAGGTGGAAATTGTGTCCTGAGGTGGAGTCTCAACTGCTACAGGCTCTTGGAAACTCTCTTGCGTTTGAGGAAGAAACTCTTCTGTAAAATTTTCCTCTTTTGTGGCTTCAAGTATATCTTGCTTGGAACTCTTCGCTACTGTAGGGGGTTCATTAAAGGAAGGTGAAGGCTCATAGTATGAAGGTGCAGGTGTCGGTGTCGCTCTTTGTAAAATATCATCATGTATGCGTTCAACTTCTCCTTCTGATAATACTCTTAAATTATGTAGGTGAATTATGTAGGCTTTTTCAATCGGATTATCAGTAAGGTAGGCATATGTGATTACAAGATTTGCAGTAAAGTTTTTGCCATTTGCATTTATGATTACTTTTTGTATCTCTCCATCATCTGCACAATCTATAAAATCTATCCAGTGAACATGCTGAAAGTTGTGAATAAAACCGGGTGTTTTTACAAAAAGATCTGCAAAGTCTGTAACTTCACTGCGTAAAGATGAGAGGTCATGATAACCAAGTTCTTGTAAATCTTTTGTATCTATACCTAAAAACTCTTTTTGAAAATTATAAATCAGCATGGCTGTTCCTTACTTCTGCATCTCTAGCATTTTTTGATATATTTCATCATTTTCTTGTATATCTTTTCTCGAAGCGGCTTTTCTTGCAGCGATATAACCAATAATTTTATCATCATCATCTTTTACAGGGAGTATTTCGGTATCTACCCAATAGTAAAGACCATCTTTTCTAAGGTTCTTTACCAAACCATTCCAAACCTGTCCACTTTGGATTGTTTCCCACATTTTTTGAAATATCTCTTTTGGCATATCCGGATGTCTGAGAATATTGTGAGGCTGACCTATCAACTCCTCTTTCTCATATCCGGAAACCTTACAGAATACTCTGTTGGCATAAGTGATCACACCCTTTGTATCGGTTTGGCTAATAATTACATTATCATCGAAAAAATACTCTTTATCTTTTGGTATAACCTTACTCATAAAAAAACCTTATAATTACTTTGATGATTAATCTATCACAAATATATCATAAACCGCTAAAAAAAAAACTTATTTATAAATATTTTTGATGGTTTTTGCATCTTTTGTATTTAAAAGTGAAGAAATATCCTTTTGAGGAACTGTTTTTAATGCCTCAAAAGTTCCAAAATGGTTAAGAAGTTTTTGTACTTTTGCAGGGGAAATTCCATGTAGGTTTAGCAGTTTACTCTCCTGGTCAAGTTTTAGTTTTGTTTTTTTATGAAAGTTAATAGCAGCTCTGTGTGCCTCATCACGTAAATTTTGTATAAATTGCAATCGTTTGTCACTGTTTGCTAGTTTGAACTTCTCTGTTTGTGTATAGATAATATCATTTGCTTTTCCTTTGGCGCGATGTGCTTTTGCATCAATTTTTTCTTTGGAAATAGCAATAACATCAAGAAAAATACCATTTGAAGATAAAATTTCCAAAGCAAGTTTTAAAAGTGTCGCACCGCCGTCAAGTACCCATAGATCCGGAGGAGAATTTTTAGAAAAACTCTCCACTCGGCGGCTAAGAGTCTCTCTCATCTGTCCATACTCATCTCTTGCGTTTAGATGGTAGGTTCTGTATGATTTTTTATCAAATTTGCCAGTTTCGTAGACAACCATAGCGCCGACGGTGGCTACACCGGACATATGGGAGTTGTCAAAAATCTCAATTCGTTCAGGAAGCTTCTCCAGCTTGCATAATTCTTGAATTTCTTGAAGTATTTTTGTGTTGGAGACATTTTTTTCTTTACTGAGCAGCTCTGCTGCGTTTAGCAGGGCAAGGGTGATTAAATCCTTTTTCTTTCCTCTCTTTGGTTTAGTTATGGAAGCTTTTTTACCAAAAATTTTACTGAGATGCTCCTCTAAAAGAGGCGCATCTTCAAACTCCTCAGCAACTAAAACAGGGGCTGTGATAGGTGGCTTCTCATCTTTGTAGAAGTCAATAATCGCTCTTGAATATGCTTCATTTGTACTAAATCCTTCACTAAGTGTAATATAGTTGTGTGAAGAGGAGATGATTTTTCCGTGGCGCATAAAAATACGTACAATGACCGCACGTTTTTGTGCACTTTTAACAACAAAAATATCATAATTTTCATTTGATGCAAAATCAATGTTGCTTTTAATCTCAGAACGCTCAATTCTTTCAATTCTGTCTCGAAGTTCGCCGGCCTCTTCAAAACGTAACTCCTCTGCATAGAACTCCATCTTCTCTTTGAGTTTTCGTGTTAAAAGTGTTTTGTTTTTTATGAGTTTGGTGGCTAAATCAAGCTCTTTTTTGTATCTCTCCTGTGTGATTGGCAGTTCACAGGGACCTAAACACTTTTGAATCTGGTAGTATAAGCAGAGTTTTTTTGACTTGAGGCACCCTTTTTTTTGTACAAGTTTGCATATATCATAAAGAGAATTTAAAATATCTCTTGCTCCAACAGAGTAGGGCCCATAATAGTCTATATCTTTGCTCGGGATAATTTTACGGGTGATGTCAAATCGAGGGAATTTTTGTGATTTGTCTATGTAAATGTAGGGGTATGTTTTATCATCTCTTAAAAGAATATTGTATTTTGGATTGAGCTGTTTGATAAGAGAGTTTTCAAGTATCAGGGCATCATGTTCAGAATTGACAACGATGTAGTTCATCGAGATGGTTTGCTCAAGCATCTTGATGATTCTTGGAGAGAGGTTTGTATTTGGAGAGAATTTTGGTGTAAATTTCCAGTAACTTTTTACCCTATTGGCTAAATTTTTTGCTTTACCGACATATAAAAGATGGCCGTTTTTATCAAAGTATTGATATATTCCGGCGGAGTTGGGAAGTTGTTTAATCGTCTGTAGAAGTTGCATTTTTCTCTTTTATAATTTTTTGAATAGATTCTATTAATGATTTAAGATGTTCGTCATGGATATTTACCTCAAAGTTTCCACTTGAGCGTTCAGGATATCGTTGAATCTCTTTGCCTGTTTCAATTGTGATTTTACTTGGGGTGTGTGTAACAAAAGCCTTGATATCTTTTATACTGTTTTCTTCACATTCAGCAGGATTGTAAAACTTTAAAGCACTTTTAATACTTTGTATATTATTATCAAACTCTTGTTTAGCACCGGGATGATTCAGTACAAAAAAAAGGGTGTTGTTTTTTATGTATGCAAACTTTATCATCTTCTGTAGTGGTGCAGAGAAAAGGGATTGTATTCTACTAATGCATTTGTAGTGCGATAGTTTAGAAAATTGGGGTTTATTTTGAAGAGAATTAAGAATATCGCTGGCATTTTTCATCTGCTAATTATAGCAAGCTTTTTATTAAGTTTTAGTGCATGTGGTTATAAAGCCAACCCTTATTATGAAGAGGATTCTGGCTTAGATGATAAAAATGTAGAATTTATAATTAAAAAAAATGAGTTGGACAAAGATAATAATGAGAGCTGCGGTCAATGATACGATATGATGTAATAATTATAGGTGCAGGTGTAGCAGGACTCTATGCTGCCATGCATCTGCCAAAAGAGAAAAAAGTTTTAATAATAAACAAACGTGAGAGTTTTAAGTGCAACACCTTTTATGCGCAAGGAGGTGTGGCACTCTCCCGTGATGAGGAAGATATTCCATCTCATATAAAAGATACACTCGAAGCGGGTGCAGGTTTATGTGATGAAGAGGCTGTAAAAGTCCTCAGTTATAATTCACGTCAGGCAATAGATGATCTTATTGCCAATGGATTTGAATTTGATAGTGATGAAAGTGGTAATCTTCTCTATACAAAAGAGGCTGCGCACTCATGTGAGAGGATTTTGCATGCCGGTGGAGATGCAACGGGACGTTATCTTCACTACTTTTTATTACAACAAAACAGGCATGCCATGCTAGGCGATACCCGTGTTGTTGATCTGCTTATAAAAGATAAAGAGTGTTACGGTGTGACAGTACTTGATCATCGAAAACGTAGAAATATCTATGCAAAAAATGTCATTATAGCAAGCGGTGGAGTAGGCTCACTCTTTGAGTATCATACAAATGCACCATGTATCAGCGCCGATATGCAGGGTCTGTGTCTGATGAAGGGAATAGAACTTGACAGAATGGAGATGCTGCAGTTTCATCCAACTGTCTTTGTAAACTCTACCAATGCGCAAAAGATGCTCCTCACTGAAGCCCTCCGTGGAGAAGGTGCAACTATTGAAGATGAAAACGGCAAAAGATTTTTATTTGATTATGATGAGAGGGGAGAGTTGGCCTCACGCGATATAGTCAGTAAAGCGATGTATAACTATACAAAAAAAACAGGTTTGAAAACTTATCTTGCGTTTAATAACTTTGAAGAGGAGTATTTTGCACATCGTTTTCCAAATATTTACAGCAATTTACGGGCTTTAGGATATCAGGTTCCTATGCAGCGTGTTCCTATTTCTCCTGCGTTTCATTATGCTATTGGTGGTATAAAAACGGATTTGGATGCAAAAGTTGAAGGTGTAAAAAATCTCTATGCCGTAGGTGAAGTGGCTTCAACAAGAGTGCACGGTGCAAATCGTCTTGCATCTAACTCACTGCTAGAGGGTCTTGTTTTCGCAAAAAGAGCGTCGGAAGATATTATGAAGCATATTGATGAAGAGAAAAAAGATCTTCGCTTTGAGCTTAAAGATGAGGCGATGAGTCTGAAAAATGATAAAAACATTAAAAATCAGTTAAGACGTATAATGTGGGAAAATGTCTCGATAGTTCGTACAAAAAGTGGACTAAATGATGCTTTAGAGACGATTAATGCTCTTTTAAATGAAAATATTGGTAAACTACTCAAATTTCGTTTATTGACAGCAAAAAAGATTGTAGAATCTGCACTGAAACGGAGTGAATCTATAGGGGTTCACACAATACAAGAGGAGAGATAATGGAACACGAAGCAATTAATCTTGCAACGACATGGGTTGGATGGCTAAGTTTAGCCGTCTTTGTTATAGCGTATTATTTTATAGCTACCGAAGAAAAATATGAGATAAATAAGGCAAAACCGTCACTTTTTGCAGGTACGTTTATGTTTATGCTGATAGGGATTTATTATGCTATAAACGGCATGGATCCTATGCCTCTGCATGAAGAACTTGAGCATCTTATTTTAGAAATCGCGGAGATCTTCTTTTTCTTGCTCGTTGCAATGACATATATTGAAACACTGTTAGAACGTAGAGTCTTTGACCTGATGAAGTATAAACTTGTATCTAAAGGGTATACATATAAAAAACTGTTTTGGCTGACAGGTTTACTTGCATTTTTTATCTCTCCTGTTGCAGATAACTTAACAACTGCACTTATTCTCTCAACAGTACTCTTTACTATTGATAAGAAAAATATTGCATTCTTGGTTCCAGGTGCAATCAATATTGTTGTTGCGGCAAACGCAGGTGGTGCATGGTCTCCATTTGGTGATATTACAACACTTATGGCATGGACAGCAGGAAAAGGTGAATTTGTTGATTTTCTTTATCTTTTCCCTGCATCTATAGTTGGTTGGGGTGTAACGGCATTTTTACTGAGCCTTTCTGTTCCTTCGGGTCAACCTCCGTTTGATCCATCAACTGAGAAAAAACCGGTAGTGCGTGATGGTGGGATGGTTGTTGCATACCTTGGTGTGTTGACAATTGTGGTTGCTGTTTTAGGACACCAGTTCTTCCATTTTCCGGCAATGTGGGGTATGATGTTTGGTTTAGCGGTTTTAAAACTTTACTCATTTCAACTTGGAAAACACAGTACAGACAGTTTCAACATCTATGTAAATATGCAAAAAGTAGAAAATGATACACTCCTTTTCTTCTTTGGTATCCTCTCAGCGGTAGGGGCACTTCACTTTTTAGGTTTCTTACATTATATTCATGGATTATATGATTTAGTGGGATCGACTGCAGCAAATGTCGGTGTTGGGTTCTTGTCTGCTATTGTTGATAATGTTCCGGTTATGAGTGCTATTTTGAAATCTTCTCCATCTATGGGACTTGACCAATGGATGCTTGTTACTATGACAGCCGGTATCGGTGGTAGTTTGATCAGTTTTGGTTCAGCTGCAGGTGTTGGGGTAATGGGTAAACTTCGAGGTATTTATACTTTTGGTTCTCATATGAAACACTCCTGGACTATTTTGGTTGGTTATATTATCTCAATCATTATCTGGTATGTCCAATTTGAGATATTGGGTTTATACTAAAAATATCTTTCTTAATGCTAAACGCAGTAGAGTCACTGCGTTTAGCAACTTTTATACTTCAATCTACTTTCTAAATCAAATATTAATCTAGTTTATAGTATCCTTTTGAAACTTATTTATAAATTATTAAAAGGCATTTACAATGACAAATGTTAGCATTATTGTCCTCGATTTTGGTTCTCAATATACACAGCTTATAGCGCGTCGTCTTCGTGAAGATAAAATTTACTGTGAGATACTTCCATATCACACAAAAGTAGAAGATATTAAAGCAAAAAACCCTCAAGGTGTTATCTTTAGCGGTGGTCCTTCATCGGTTTATAACAAAGATGCTTATGAAGTAGACCAAGATGTTTATAAAATGGGTATTCCTATTCTTGGTATCTGTTATGGTATGCAGAGAATTGCAGTTGATTTTGGTGGAAGTGTTATCCGTTCTGATCACCACGAATACGGTAAAGCAGAACTTGAGATTGTAGGTTATCCTGATAATGTTTCTCCTCTTTTTAAAGATTGTGATAATGATAGAATAGTGTGGATGAGTCACTCAGACAGAGTAGAGACACTCCCTGAAGGTTTTAAAGTTATTGCAACAAGTGACAACTCTCCTTATGCCGCAATTGCAAATGAAGAGAAACGTGTCTATGCAATGCAGTTTCACCCGGAAGTACAGCACTCTGAAGAGGGTTATTTGATGCTTCGTAACTTTGCAAAAAACATCTGCGGTGTTACTGAAAAATGGAAAATGGAGCACTTCTTAAAACAACAAATAGCTTCTATCCGTGAGAGAGTCGGAGATGGTAAGGTCCTTTGTGGATTAAGTGGAGGAGTTGACAGCTCAGTTGTTGCTGCTATGCTTTATGAAGCAATCGGTGACCAGCTTGTTCCTGTATTTGTAGATAACGGGCTTTTACGTAAAGGTGAGAGAGAGCAGGTTGAACAGGTTTTTAAAATCAATCTTAAAGTGCCTTTGGTTGTTGTTGATGCTAGAGAGAGTTTTCTCTCAAAACTTGCAGGTGTTAGTGATCCTGAGAAAAAACGTCAAATTATCGGTCATACTTTTATTGAAGAGTTTGAAAAAGAGGCGAAGAAACACGATGGTATCAAGTTTTTAGCACAGGGAACACTATATCCTGATGTTATCGAGTCAATCTCTGTAAACGGACCAAGTGAAGTTATCAAATCACACCATAATGTTGGTGGACTTCCTGATTGGATGGATTTTGAACTTATTGAGCCACTGCGTGAGCTTTTTAAAGATGAAGTGCGTAAAATCGGACTAGAACTCGGTCTTCCTGAAGGGATGATAAACCGTCATCCATTCCCTGGACCGGGACTTGCGATTCGTATTATGGGTGATGTAAATCCTGCAGATCTTGACCTTTTACGTGAAGCAGATGTGATTTTACTTGATGAGTTAAAAGCAAGTGGGTATTATGCAAAAACATGGCAGGCATTTGCTGTGCTTTTAAATGTAAAATCAGTTGGTGTTATGGGTGACAACCGTACGTATGACAATACTGTATGTGTACGTGTTGTTGAGGCAGTTGATGGAATGACTGCAACATTCGCACATCTCCCACATGATCTTTTAGAGAGAATTTCACGTAGAATCATTAATGAGGTTGATGGTATCAATCGTGTTGTTTATGATATCTCATCTAAACCGCCAGCTACAATAGAGTGGGAATAAGCGAAAGCTTTCCCATGCGTCCTATTTATCTTTTCTCTATCTCTTCGCATCCAGATGCTATCAGTATCAACTCTTTAGATATTACTTTTTTACAACCCAACATTGATTTTACTTCTTATGATTATCTTATCATTACTTCTAAACAGGCATCTAAAGCACTGAAACAGTATGAGTTAGATAAATTTCGCAATCTACCGGCTTTATGCATCTCCAAGGAGAGTGCTAAAAGTTATAAAGAACTAGGCGGAAGAGTACTCGCAACCGGAGAAGGGTACGGTGATAAACTTGTCGGGAGTATCAAAAAGTATCCAAAAGAGAAGAGGTGGCTCTATCTTCGGGCAAAAATTGTAGCATCTGACTTTGTAGAACAATGCAAAAATGAGGGTTATTTTATAGATGAAGCAGTTGTGTATGAGAGTGGATGTTCACAAAACATACTGCAGAGTAAAGTTGAAGAAGATGCGGTATTGATTTTCACTTCGCCTTCGAGCTTGGAGTGTTTTTTAAAAACACATACCCTCTCTAAACGCAGTAGTGTGATAGTGATAGGCAAAACAACTGCAAAAGCAGTACCTAAGGGAATTAAATATCACATAAGTGAAAAAACAACCATTGAGAGTTGTATGGAGTTAGCCAAAAGTGTCTAAATAATATGCTTTTAACTCGTCATTAAGTGAATATGAAATAAACTCGAAGGATTAGAACTTTGGGAGTAAAGATGAAATATATTGTACTTATGTTAATAATGGCATTTAGTCTACTGGATGCTGCTGCATATATAAGAAGTATACGTGTAGGTTCTTATAAAACATACGCTGCTGCCGAGCATACATTAACAGAAGCACAAAAGCTCCTTGATTCAGACAAAGAGATAGAAAAATATCAGAAAAAATCTCACTTCCATTTTAAAATTATTAAATCTTCGGGTTACTATTTGTTGGTACTTGAGCCTGTTAGAGATAAAAAAGCAGTACAAAAACTTCTCAATATTCTTAGAAAGAAGTATAAAAGTGCCTACCCCAAAAAATTAACGGCTCTCACGTACAAAGATGATACTCCTCAATTAAAAGAGATAAAGCCCAAGCAGATAGAGCCTACAGTGATAATTGCTCAAGATACAGAGCCACAGAAGATAGAAGCTCAAAAAATTATCCCTGTAAAAAAAGTAGAAAAAAGTGTAGCAGAGCCTACTCCAAAAATTGCAATACAAGCACAAGAGAGATGGGAATATTTGAGAGACAAAACTGTTTTGATAATTTTAGTATCTATCATATTGATAATTATTGCCCTTTTAATAATTATTTTAATTTTAATGCGTCAAAAAAATGCACTGAAAAATAAAAATGAGACAATGGTATTTGATCTTTCAAATAAAACCCGTAAGCTTCAAGCAAAAGAGAAGATGCTTTCACATGTATCGCATGAACTGAGAAATCCAATCTCATCTGTTTTGGGACTGAGCCAGTTGGTTTTAGAAAATGAACTGCCTGCTTTTCAAAAAGAGAATGTTCAAAATATTGAGCAATCTGCTGAAAAAGCGTTGGAGATAATTGATGATATTTTAAATATTTCAAAAATTAATGCCGGTGAACTTAGAATTGAAAATAAAGAGTTCAACATCAATACAATGATGGAACATGTTCTTAGCAGTACGTATTTGCAGGCAAAACATAATAATGTGGACATTATTTTAGAGATAGATGATAATGTACCGGCAAAAATCATCAGTGATTCATTGCGTTTGGGACAGGTGCTGATGAATTTGCTCCTAAATGCAATCAAGTTTACACAGCACGGAAATATAAATCTCAAAATTAGAAAAAAAGAGACACGTTCGCATAGTGTGATTTTAGAGTTTTGCGTAGAAGATAACGGCATAGGCATGACACAGGAGCAGTTAGAGAAAATATTTAACTCTTATGCTCAGGCTGAAGAGTCGACTTCTAGGGAGTATGGCGGGACAGGACTGGGGCTAACTATTTCTAAAGAACTGGTTGAAAAAATGGGTGGTACTATTAAGGTTCGCAGTCAAAAAGATGTAGGCACTACCTTTATATTTACAGTTGAAGCACGAGTACTTGATATTGACAACAAGCGTAATTATCACCTTCCGTCTAAGGATTACCTCAATAAAACCATTCTGATTGTAGAAAATTCAAATAAAAATGTTATTGCGCTCTTAAGAGCGTTTAGGTATTTTAAATACAAGACACATGTAGTACCTTCTCTTGATGGAGAGATGTTTAATGAGAGCATGAAGTATGACATCATTGTTATCAATCAAACACAAATAAATGAGAAATCGATTGAAAAGCTGCAGAAGATGCATTTTAAAAACAGGACAAAAACGAGGATTATTCTTACAACATACCGATTTACTAAAATTGATGATGAACTTATTAATAAGTTAGATATATCTGGATTTCTAAAAATACCTTTTACGCAGCAAAATGTTCTTGATACACTCATCGATATGTATGGTGTCAAAAGAGTAAAAGAAGCGCAGAATGTGAATGCAACGAAAGAAAAACTTAAAAAGCTCTCTTTAAAAAAGATACTTGTTGCAGAAGACAATACGCTTAACCATAAGGTACTTGCCGGACTGCTGGAAAAAACAGGTGCTGAAGTTACTTTTGTAAGCAATGGAGAGGAGGTGATTAATCTGATAAAAAAAGGAAACAGTTACAACCTTATTTTAATGGATATAGAGATGCCTGTCGTGAATGGTTATGATGCAACAATAGAGATTAGAAAAGACAAAGCAAATGATACAATACCAATAATTGCTTTAACTGCAAGTAGAGATACAGAATCTATGGATAAAGCTTTTGCTGTGGGGATGCAGGGCTATCTCACAAAACCTATATCTTTGGATGATTTTTATAAAAAAATTTATGAAGCACTATCATATGATATAAAAGTGAATGTAGATAAAAATATGCAAAAAAAAGATTCCCAAAGTGAACTCTCACCACTTAAAGAGCTGGAGAAGTTTAGTGGTGAGGGTGAGTTTTACAAATCTTTGTTAAATGATTTTTATACGATGTATATTAAATCTGCAGAGTCATTAAATGTTTTTGTTAAAGAGCATAAATACAAAGAGGCAATAATATTATCGAGGGATATCAAAGATGTGGCTCTAAATATAGGCGCATACTCTTTGTGCGAGAGTGCTGCCACACTTGAATATGAATTAGGACGTCAAGAGTATTCTAAAATATTAAAGGCACTTCAAAATTTTGAAGCACATCTTCTGCGACTCTTAACTGAAATAGAACTCTATCTTGAGGAAAAATAAAAATAAATCAAGTATCTTTTTAGTATAATAACATTATCTAAGTAGTTCGTGTCAACACGTATATGCGGGTTCTACATATTCAAACTGTGAACTAGTAAAGTTACCGTGTGTCGGTGATTTCGTTTGAGGCATGTTAACTCTACCGATGAAACTGCCGCCGTTAGGTAACTTTCTCTTCACCCAAATTAGGCTTTTAGAACCAAGCCAATTGTGTGACGGCTACTTGGATGCTTTTTTTTAAAAAAAGTTTATTTATTTTACTTTGGTTGCATAAGTAAACTTTTATTTTATCTGGAGAATTTATGAAAATATTAATTTTGGGCAGTGGAGGGAGAGAGTACTCCATCGCTAGAGCTATAAAAAATGAAGTGCAGGAGCATGAGCTTTTCTTTCAGCCGGGGAACGGTGCTACGCATGAACTTGGAACAAACATAGACATTAAGGATTATAACGACCTTGCTGCGTTTGCCAAAGAAAATGAAATTGATTTGACAATCGTTGGTCCTGAAGCTCCTTTGGTGGATGGTGTTGTAAATATTTTCAAAGCAGAAGGCTTGACAATATTTGGACCCTCAAAAGAAGCGGCACAGCTTGAGGGTTCTAAAGTTTATATGAAAAACTTTTTAGCAAAATATAATATTCCTACAGCAAAATATATAGAGAGTGACTCTATAGAAGATCTATTTAAATTTACAAATACTCTAAGTACACCTATCGTTGTGAAAGCTGATGGTCTTTGCGGCGGTAAAGGTGTAATTATTGCACAAACACATGATGAAGCTAAAAAAGCGATCTCAGAGATGCTGAGTGGAAAAAGTTTTGGAGATGCCGGTAAAAAAGTTATCGTTGAAGAGTTCTTGGATGGTTATGAGCTCTCTATGTTCGCTGTGTGTGATGGAAAAGATTACATTTTACTTCCGGCTGCACAAGATCATAAACGTGTAGGTGATGGTGATACCGGTCCAAATACAGGAGGCATGGGTGCGTATGCTCCGACACCTCTAGTGGATGAAGAACTTTATCAAAAAGTTCGTGACAGAATTATTCGTCCTACATTAGATGGTATGCAAAAAGAGGGTGCACCATTTGAAGGTGTCCTTTTTATTGGAATAATGGTCGTCAATGGTGAGCCTATTACACTTGAGTTTAATGTCCGCTTTGGTGATCCTGAGTGTGAAATTCTTATGCCGCTTATGACATCTCCTGTCTCTGATATGTTCTACAAGGCTGCAACAAATCGTCTGGGTGAGATCAAAGTTGAGTTCTCAGACCAGTATGCAGTAGGTGTCGTGATGGCAAGTGAAAACTATCCGTATGGAAGTTCCACACCTGCAGAGATCATTTTAGATGATGTCAAACATGAAGAGATCGCAAAAAATACACATATCTCTTTTGCCGGTGTTGAGTTAGAAGATGGGAAACTCTATGCAACGGGCGGACGTGTTTTAGTCTGTGTCGGTTTGGGTGATAGCATTAAAGAGGCAAGAGACAGAGCATATATGAGATGTGGACAAGTTCATTTTGCCGGTAAAAAACTCCGCACAGATATCGCATACCAAGCTCTTTAGGAAACAAATACGGTGAATGAAAATATAGAAAACATACTGCATCGTGAGCATTTGACCTTGGCATCTGTAAAAAAAAGAGCTTTTGCTTTTTTCATAGATGAGATGCTGTTATCTTTTTTGTTAGTGATTGCTATGTCTGATTCATTCGCAAATGCAAAAACAATGGAAGATATCATCTTGTTGACCAACGCATATGTTATGCAGTATATAATGATGAAAATTGTATATCAAACGTTCTTTGTTATGCAATATGGTGCTACTTTAGGTAAATTGGCAGTTAAAATACGAATCATAGAGATAGCAACTCTCTCAAATCCAACATTTATAGTCTCGCTCAATAGAGCCATTTTTAGAATTATTAGTGAAATGCTTTTTTATCTTGGTTTCTTTTGGGGTGTTATGGATCCTGCACGTCAGACCTGGCATGACAAAACAGCAAAAACTCTGGTAATAGATGCGTAAACTCCTTCCTCTTTTTTTTATCTTTTTTCTTACATTTGTAAACGCAGATGACAAAGTGGCAATCTATGCTGCAAGTATAGAGTCTAAAAAAGAGATTGTCGAAGCTAGCGGAGGGGTAAGTGTCGCTTATAAGGATTATCTCCTAACTGCCAAGAGAGCCACTTACAACAGGAAAAGCGGTGATTTGGAGCTTTTTGATAATATTCGGGTCAATAACAAAGGAAAGTATAAAATCCTGGGGAAGTATGCCAAATTAAATATTGCAAAAAAAAAGAGAAGTTTTGAGCCTTTTTATATGCTTGATGGAGAATCACAGGTTTGGATGAGTGCAGATAAAGGTGAAACAAAAGAGGAAAATATTGAGATCTCTTCAGGTGTAGTGAGCGGATGTAACCCTGTTGATCCACTTTGGACTATGGAGTTTAGCTCTTCAGATTATAATGCACAAACAAAATGGGTAAATCTCTACAATACAAGGCTCTATATCTATGATATACTTGTACTCTATACGCCATACTTTGGGTACTCTTTGGATACTACAAGAAGAACAGGTTTACTTACGCCTGCTGTTGGACTTTCGGACTCAGAAGGTTTTTATATGCAGCAACCTTTTTATATAGCCGAGCAAAATTGGTGGGACTTGGAGCTGTTGCCACAGATTAGGACAAACCGGGGAAGTGGTATTTACCAAACTTTTCGATTTGTAGATTCTAAAACATCCAATGGTGAATTTCGCGCAGGGTATTTTAAAGAGAAAGAGAGATACTTTACTCAAAACAATCTAGAAAATCAATCGCATTACGGATTTAATTTTAAATACGATAATAATGATTTTATTAACCAATGGTTTGGACAAAAATATACAGGACAGTCTGGTGTTTATGTGGATATCAACCATATGAACGATGTTGATTACATTAATCTTACATCAAATGACACGACAAATCAGACAACATCGACGCAGATTCTCTCACGAATAAACCTCTTTTACAATACAGGAAGAAACTATTTTGGTGCATACTTTAAATACTATGAAGATTTAACACTTCCGACAAATGATGGTACTCTGCAAAAATTACCAACACTGCAGTATCATCGCTATTTAAATACTCTGCTTAAAGATCATTTTCTCTACTCTTTGGATGTGCAAAGCAACAATATATATAGAAAAAATGATAAAAAAGTTTTACAAACAGATGTAAATCTTCCTCTTACTCTGCAAAGTGCACTCTTTGATGAGTATTTGAACCTCTCTTATAAAGCCAACCTCTATCTGCAGCACTCCAGCTTTTCAGGTCAAGAGTCACAAAAGAGTACAAATCTTGAGTATAATAACGGTTACTTCGCCCGTAACTACCATACTCTCTCCGCATCTACACAACTGACCAAAGGGTATGAAGAGTTTACACACGTCATAGGCCTTTCAATGAGTTACAACCAATCATCATGGGAAACAAAAAGCGGCTACTATGAAGATGTCTCAGACTACTGTTCAAATCCTGACAACCAGTCCGACTTAGAGTATGAATCGCGCTGTGAATTTTATCATTTGAGTGATATTGAAAATGCGGCAAATATTGACTTTACACAATACCTTTATGACAACAAACAGCAAGAGATACTTTATCATAGACTCTCTCAGCATATCTCCTACTCGAATTCTCAGCAGAGATACGGGGAGTTGGAAAATGAACTTGATTATAAGGTTACAAGCTATCTTTCCCTTTATAACAATATGTTCTACAATTATGATAAAAATCGTTTTTCAAAGATATTTAACAAAGTGAGTGTACATAATTATGGAGTGACCTTAGCAGCTTCACATCTCTTTAAAGACAGTTTTTTACCGCAAACTCCAATATATAACCGCTATACAAGTTACTTGACAACAAATCTTGAGTATATCTACTCTTCACACTACTCCTATAAAGCAACATATAATTATGACCTGGAGAGCTTAGAAAAAAAAAGTGCTTCTATCGGATTTATGTATAAGAAAAGATGTTGGAATTTTGGGATAAAATATGCAGAAAACAATAGACCGGTACTTACAAATACATCGACAGATAAATCATCAGTGTATGACAAATATGTCTATTTGACTATTGTTTTAAAACCATTTATGAAACCGCATGGTGACAGCTCGTTGATATCATACAAGCTGGCAGACTAAAGGGAAGGAGAGAATCTATTGCAAAAGTATAAAGATATATTGTTAAACAGAAATGATGCTGCAATAAAACTACTAGATGTAATTCCCATGCAGAAATTTAAAGAGGAGCGATGGAACATCATAGCTGTCTCAAGAGGAGGGCTTGAACTTGGTAAAGTTATCAAAGGAAAGTTGTCGAATCATTTGGATATTTTATTTTCAGAAGCTATATTGGCTCCCAATAATCCAGATTGTGAAATAGCCCGTGTAAGTGAAAATGAGGAGATTGTTCTTAATGAAGAGCTTATCAATTCATTTGAGGTACAGTATGATTATATTTATGGAGAAGCTCATAGAAAGCATGAAGAGGATATACTTAGCTATATTTATCAGTTTAGAAAAGGAAAACCTTTTCCAAATATGGAAAATGAAGTGGTTATGCTTGTGGATGACGGAAGTGAAACAGGAAGTAAATTTACCACTGCATTAAAGACTATATTGGTTCAAAATCCAAAAGCGGTCTATATCGCTGTTCCCGTGATTCCTTCTGATGTACTTGAGATATTGGAAACGTTTGTGGATGAGATATTTTTTCTTTATGATATAGACGATTATGTTGAGACAGCGCTGTATTATAAAGATTTTGATGAAATAAAAGATGAAGAATTAGAAAAATTATTAGAGGAAAATAGATGACATACGATGTGAAATTAGAATTAGAAAATAAAACAGAAGAGTACTCTTTTGGCGATGTGGCAAAACAGGCAAACGGATCGGCATGGTTAAAGTCAGGTAAAACAGTGATTTTGGCAACGGTTGTGATAGATGAAACGGAAATCGTAAAAGATGATTTTTTACCCTTGACTGTACAGTATATAGAAAAGACATATGCTGCAGGAAAAATTCCAGGTGGTTTTTTTAAGCGTGAGACAAAACCAAGTGATTTTGAAACTTTAACATCACGTATTGTTGACAGATCTCTGCGTCCGCTCTTTCCTAAAGGTTTTGGACATCCAACACAAATTACCATTATGGTTTTTAGTGCTGATGAACAGGCTGATATGCAGGTATTGGCTCTAAACGCAGCATCAGCGGCACTTTTTACTTCTGACATAGATATTAACACAAGTGTCAGTGCTGTGCGTGCTGCAAAAATAGATGGTGAAATCGTTTTAAACCCTACATTGACAGAGTTAAAAAACTCTACACTTGATTTGTACCTCTCTGGTACGAAAAAAGATTTGCTGATGATAGAGATGCGTTCAATCGGGAGTGAAAAAATAGATGTAGAAGATACATATGAGCCGATGCTTGATCCTCTGATGGATCCAAGTTTGGGTACAATTATCCTTGATACTCATATCTCAAACGCAGTGAATGAGGATGAACTTATAACGATTTTAGATAAGACACAAAAAGTTCTTTTTGCATCAAATACAGAGTATGAGGTTGCATTTGGTCCATACCAAAAAGATTTGAAGCCGCTTGACCTTAAAGAAGATGAGCTTGAGAGTGAAATGTTGGATTTTGTAAAAGAACATCATATGTCTGATATTCAAGATGCTATCAAGCAAATGGCAAAATCTGAGCGCTCAACGGCTCTTAGAAACTTACGCAAGAGAATCTTAAAAAATAATGATGCATGGGATGAACTAGCACTCAAAGCTGCGATAGAAGCTGTAAAAAGAGAAGTAGTACGTTCTCAAATCTTAAATGAAAGTCTACGTGCGGATGGACGCGCATTAAATGAAGTACGACCGATTACGATTGATACAAATGTTCTACCAAGTGCACATGCTTCATGTCTCTTTACACGTGGTCAAACGCAGGCCTTGGTAGTGCTTACTGTAGGTGGACCGAAAGATGCACAGATGTTTGAATCCCTTACGGACAGTGGAACACAAAATGAGAACTTTATGGTACATTATAATTTTCCGGGTTTTTCAGTAGGTGAAGCATCTCCTGTTATGGGTACAAAAAGACGCGAACTCGGGCATGGTAATCTTGCTAAACGTGCTTTAGAACCTATAGTAAACCTTGAGGGGCAGACAATACGCTTGGTATCAGAGATTTTAGAATCAAACGGTTCATCTTCAATGGCAACTGTCTGTGGTGGTTATATGGCGCTTAAAGCTGCAGATATTGAGACGAGTGATACTGTCGCCGGAATTGCTATGGGTATGGTAAGTTCTGATGAAAAATATGCAATTCTTTCAGATATTATGGGACTAGAAGACCATGATGGTGATATGGATTTTAAAGTAACCGGTTCTAAAGATGGAATTACGGCTATGCAGATGGATATTAAGCTCGGCGGTATTAGCTTGGAGATTTTAAAAGAGGCTCTTTATCAGGCTAAAGAGGGACGTTCTCACATTATTGATATTATGTTAGAAGCAGAAGAGAAAATCGAATATAATGAGGGCGTACTTCCTTCAACAGAGTTCTTTCACATCGATCCGAGTTTTATTGGAGAGATCATTGGTCAGGCAGGAAAAACAATCCGTGAAATAATTGAAAAATTTGAAGTTGCTATCGATATTGATAAAAAAGACGGAAAAGTAAAAATCACAGGTAAGAATAAAAAAGGTGTACAAGCTGCAAAAGAGCATATTCACAGTATTGTAAATGCACCGAAAAAAGAGAAGATAAAATATGAAGTAGGTAGTGTTTATGACGGTATTGTTAAAAAGATCGTTGATTTTGGTGCGTTTGTAGAACTTCCAGATGGTACTGACGGACTGTTACATATTTCAAAAATATCAAAAGACAGAGTTCAAAATGTCTCTGATGTTTTAAAAGAGGGCGAAAAAATCAAGGTTGAAATTTTAGAATTTAAAGGAAATAAAATATCTTTGGGTCTTGCATAAGCCTTAATTTAGTAAAAATTATATATAATTCGGCTATCAATTTCTAGTAGGGAAATCTAAGCATTTATGTTTAGGTTGCTTCATCTTTGATGAGGTTACGCTAGCCGAACGGATTGTAATTATTTTAAGGATATATTATGAAAAAAGTTCTTTTTCTTTTAGTAGCTCTTTCAGCTGCTGCATTTGCTAGTGACGGTGATGTTGCTAACCAAACAATTAAAGCATACTCAATGATCGCTGCTGGTATCGGTCTTGGTTTAGCTGCATTAGGTGGAGCTATCGGTATGGGTCATACTGCTGCTGCAACTATCGCAGGTACTGCACGTAACCCAGGTCTAGGTGCTAAACTTATGACTACAATGTTCATCGCTCTTGCAATGATCGAAGCAC